>LBQR01000045.1 GCA_000990945.1 Candidatus Moranbacteria bacterium GW2011_GWF2_35_54 | reverse complement strand
TAAATAAAATTTATTTTTAAAATAAAATATGTTGGAAAAAATAAAAACTATAAAAAAAGAAAATTTGTATTTAGTATTGGCATTATTGTTTGGTTTTTGTATGGTCTTTTTTAACCCTCCTTTTGCCGGTGTGCCTGATGAAGGGGCGCATTTTTATCGAGCTTGGGGAATATCGCAGGGCGATTTTTTGGCTTGTGGCGATAAAATCAACGCAGATGCGTTAGGACTTCCTGAAGAGTTAAAGCCCATGAAGATGAGCGTCAGTGGTGAAGAAAAGGTGAGTATGGGTAAAATAAAAAAAGCTCTTTTTGAGAAAGATGTTCAAGGATTAGCGCCTTGGAGCGGAGCTGTTTGTGGTTCAAATCCTTTGGGCTATTTGCCTCAAGTTTTAGGGATTGAAGTTTCAAAAATTTTTCATTTGCCCGTGCTCTGGGGTTTTTATCTGGCGAGGCTTTTTAATTTTTTAGTGGCTGTATTTTTGACTTATTTTGCTTTGCGCTTATTGCCTTTTGGAAAAATTATTTTAATGGTAGTAGCTCTTTTGCCGATGACCGTGCAACAATACTCTTCGTTAAGTTATGATGCTTTGCATATTTCAATGATATTTTTATTTATATCCTACGTGTTGAGCTTAGCAATTAGTGAGAAAAAATTATCCAAGAGAGAATTGTTTTTATTAGGAGCGGTTGCAATATTGGCAGCAAATATTAAATTTGGCTTTATTCCAGTTATGCTTTTGCTTTTGATTGTTCCTTGGAAAAAAATGAATGGTAAGAAATTTTATTGGATATATATGGCGGTTGTTTTAGTTTTGGGAATAGGTTTATTTTTATGGGCTCAAAAAAATTCAATTAGTACTGAGGGTGTTCGAGAAAGAGTATATCCCGCAGAGCAATTTGCAGAAGTACTGACAAATCCAATTGGATTCATCCTTGTCATAATCAATACTTTATACAGGAGTATAGTTTTCTTTTTTGAAACTTTTTTGTATAAACCGGGATGGCTTAATGATTCCTTTTTAGGAATAATTTTATTGATACGCAATGAAAAAGAAAAGGTCAGTTTATCTAATTATCAGCGAATTATCTTGGGAATGACTTTTGTGGCGGGGATTATTTTTATATTTCTTTCCATGTACGTTTTTTGGTCAAAGGTGGGAGGGGATAAGGTGCAGGGGGTGCAAGGGCGATACTTTATTGCCATTTCTCCTTTGATTATCTTAGCTTTCTATAAATCAAAGTTTGATTTTCGCTGGGATTGGGTTCATAAATATTTTTCTTGGATTATTGTAATATTTTTCTTGGGCATTTTTGCCAGTACTCTTGGAGCCATCTGGTCAATTTACTACGATACATCTAAGGCGGTTGGAGAATATAGTTATGATAAATATTTATCTAAAGAGGAGCGGGATAGCCTAGCAGTATTTACTATTGCTAAAAATTTAAAACAAACATTTGTTGCCAGCAAGGATAATCTTTTGGGGATAAAAATTTATTTGCAGAAGGGAATTTACACTGGAAACATCAACTTTTTTTTAAAGGATGAAAAATGTGAAAAAACATTGCGCAAGAGAAGCTTAGATTGGACAGAAGAAGAGGTCGGTAATATTTTAATTAACTTCGGAGCATTATACGATTCTAAAAATAAGAAGTTTTGTATAGAAGCAGAGTTGAAGGATATTAGGATTCCTTTTAAAGTCTCCAAAGATAGATATTTAGAAGGCGAGGCGACGGCTGACGGGGAAAATATCAGTGAAGATTGGGTATTCGACGTGGTTTATGAAAATTAATTTTTTACATTTTTAATTTATGGATAAAAAGATTTCAATAATCATTCCAGTTTACAATGCTCAAAAGACTATCGCTAAATGCCTAAATAGCATTTTGGGCAATTCTTTTTATGATTATGAAATACTTTTGATTAATGATGGATCTTCAGATGGCTCTCAAAAAATTTTGGAATCTTATCTTGATAAATTCCCTGATAAAATACGCGTCTTTGAACAAGAAAATCAAGGAGTAGCTAAGGCTAGGAATTTAGGAATTTTACTATCTCAGGGCGAATATATAGTTTTTATTGATAATGATGATTTTATTGACAAGGAATATTTAAAAATATTCGCAGAAGCAATTTCAGCAGGGGATCTAGATTTGGTGCTGGGGGGTTATCGGCGCACAACCCTGGAAAAAGTGCTTTATGAAATGCGATTAGCCTCAACTGAATGGTCAAAATATATGATTATGGCACCTTGGGCAAAAATATACAAGAAAGATTTCTTAGTAAAAAATAAAATTGAATTTTTGGATAACAATATCGGAGAAGATGTATACTTCAATCTGTTGGCGGTAAATTTGAGTGATAAAATATCAATTATTAATTATTGCGGTTATAATTGGTTTTATAATTTACAATCAGTTTCTAACGCAAAGCAAAAAGAAATGAAAAATAACTTAAACGTAAAGAAGTTATTGGAGGCTAGTCATGGCAGGCTATTGGAAATGGGTGTTTCTAACAAAAAAGAAGTAGAGTTTTATTTCATAAGATATATAATTTGGTATCTTTTGTATACAGGTAGAAAGTCTGCTTATCATCAAGTATCCCAGGAGTTTGGTAGCCTTTTTAATTGGTTAAAAGTCAAATATCCAAAATTTGAAAAAAATTATGGAATCAGTTTATTTTCCCCTGAAGGGGAAACTTTAAGGAACAGACTTATTGTTTATATTTTTATGGGATTATATCGACTAAGGTTAATAAGATTATTTTTTAGAGGGTATGCGGTTTTTTAACGGGTAATCAAAAATATTCCAAATAAAATTACAAATGCCCCGATTCCTTGAGTGGTATTTATTTTTTCTCCTAAAAAATAATAGTTAGCGATGATGACAAATACCATCGCAATGGAGGTAATAAACATTGTAATAGTGGTTGAACTTTGCGCTAGATGAGGTATTTTTAGAAGGCTATTGTTAATCATGACAAAAAGTAATCTTGCCGAAAAAGCAAAGCCTGCCCCCAAGATAAAATGCCAATCAAAAAGCATTTTTATTATTTTTGCAGGAGATAGCTCTCCGCCAGAAATAAAAGCGCGTGAGCCAGTTAATAAAATCGAGATTACGGTAACAATGGAGAATAAAATAGTATATATAATGACGTAAAACATTTTTTTGAAATTAATTATTATTTTTGTAGCTCAAGCTATAGAGTTTGCTAATTAAGCGGGCGATAAAACTTGGCCAAAGTTTCATAAACATTTCCAAATCTTCTTTCTGACGGCGATTTTCGGCTAATCCTTGGCTGGTTTCACTATTGTTATAAATTCTATGCGAAACCAATGTCTTATTTATCCAAATAAAACTGCCTACTTTTTTAGACAAATCGAACCAAGCTTTCCAATCTAGATTTACGCTAAAGTTTTCATCGAACTCAAAATCTCGGAGGTTATCTTTTTTAAAGGTAACAGTGGGACATCCGATTGAATTTCCGAGGGCGATAAAATGAGTTTTATATTTGGTTAAGTATGGAGTGGTTCTGAAAAATAATAAATTTATGCATTTTTTAATAAAAAAATTTAATGAATTTTTGCGAATAAGAATTTGAGATGATTTATGAACGATTTCATCGTAGTTAGAAAATATAATTAGCGCATCTGCCCTTGCTTTGGCAGCCTTAATCACTTCTTGGGAATATTCGGGAAAATAAATATCATCCTGATGAGCTAACGTAACGTATTGCGTAAAAGATTTAGAAATAGCAAAATTCCAGTCGCTAGCTATGCCGGCTTGCCGGGGGTTTATAAATAAAGGCAGATTGTTCTCTGTGGCAATGTTTCTCAGAAAAGGACTAGGAGTGGAAGTACAGATAATAATCTCGCTTTTTTGAAGCTGATTTTTTAGAGATTGAATACAAGCGGATAAATGGGGCGATTCCTTGTAGGCTAATATTGCAAAGGTATGGTTAGGAGTCATGAATTTATTTTTAGATTGGCAATTTTTTCCAGGGCTTCTTTTCTGACAATTTCTGAAACATTTCTTTCGATGCGATCTAAAATATTGATTATTTTAAAAAGAACAACAAAAACGACAACAAATCCGATAAAAATGAAAGTATTTAAATTATCTCCAAAGCCTAATTTTTGGGATAGGGAATGGGCAATTTCTGGAGAGAGGGCAAAGAAAAGAATAACTGACCAGATAGTCAGATTGAAAAAAAGGCGAAAAACCGTCTGGCCTCTTTTTCTGGCTGTAAATTTAAATATTGAATTTACGATAAAAAGTGTGGCAAACAGCGAGATTGCAATTTGGGTAATAGATAGTTCAAGCATAAAATTAATTATAAATTATCATTTTTACCAATGTTTTTATACCATTTTTTAAATTCATTTTATTGGCTTTGCTCATGGAATATTTGGTATAGCGCACTTCGATTGGTATTTCAGTGTATTTGAGTTTGTTGCGTGAGATTTCACGAATTACTTCACTGTCATATTCGTAGCGATCAGTAGTGGTCTTAATGCGTGCGAGAGCTTTTTTGGAATAAGCTCGAAAGCCTGATTGGCTATCAGTTACCCATAATCCATAAATAGCCCATGTGCAAAAATTACCGAAATGGTTGGCGGCAATTTTCCACGGAGGCATTCCCTTGGGATTTTTAAGTCGAGTGCCCAAAACCACATCAAATCCTTTTTTAATTTGATCAATCATAGGCCGGATGTCTTCGGGATTATGCTGGCCGTCGCCATCAATAGTGATTGCAATATCAGCCTGGAGTAATTTAGCAGCCTCAATGCCAGTTTTCACTGCCGCGCCCTTGCCGCGATTGATAAAGTGTTTTAGAGAAACTACTTCGGGAATACTTTGGGCCTCCAGAAAAGTGTTGTCAGAACTGCCATCATCTACAACGATAATGTTGGAATAACCGGCATTTTTTATTTCATTGATGACGCTTTTAACCACAGAAGCTTCATTGTAAGCGGGAATTATTACAAAAATTTTAATATTACTATTCACAAATTTTAATCTATAATTAATCACTTCAATATTAACAGAATTTAAATGAGCTGTCTACGCTCGTGGATGGTTGGCATATGGTTGTGTATGGTTGAATTTTTACAATATAAATGGTAAAATTGAATTATAACTTTTATTATTAAAAAATATGAAATTATTAGTTACGGGCGGGGCTGGTTTTATTGGTTCAAATTTTATTCATTACATTTTAGAGAAATATCCCCAAGATAAGGTGATAAATTTAGATGCGCTTACTTATGCGGGTAATTTAGAAAATTTAAAAGATGTAGAAGAAAATCCAAATTATCAATTTGTGCATGGTGATATAATGGATTCATTGCTTCTAGATGAGTTGATGGGGGATATAGATGTGGTTGTTCATTTTGCGGCTGAATCCCATGTGGATAGATCAATCTTAGATAGCGGTTCTTTTGTACGAACGAATGTTAATGGAACTTTAAATTTGTTGGAAATTGCCAAAAATAGTGGCAAAAAAAGATTTCATCATATTTCTACAGATGAAGTATTCGGCTCTTTAGGAAAAAATGATTCAGCTTTTAATGAGAAGACTCCTTATGATCCCAGAAGTCCATACAGTGCTTCTAAGGCCTCTTCTGATCATTTAGTGCGATCTTACTATCATACACATCAGCTACCTATCACGATTTCTAATTGCTCTAACAATTACGGGCCTTATCAATTTCCAGAAAAATTAATTCCTTTTTTTATCACTAGTTTAATGGAAGGTAAAAAACTTCCTATTTATGGAACAGGCGAAAATATTCGAGATTGGTTGCATGTCAAAGATCATTGTGATGCCATCGACAGAATTATTAGGCATGGAAAAATAGGGGAGACATATTGTATTGGTGGAGGCGCCGAAAAAACTAATCTAGAAATCACTCATAAAATTTTAGAATTGATGGGATTTGACGAAGATAACATTGAATATGTTCCAGATCGAAAAGGCCATGATAAACGATATGCGGTTGATTTCACTAAAATGACAAGAGAGCTTGGTTGGAAGCCGGCTATTTCATTTGAGGATGGAATAAAAGACACCGTAGAGTGGTACAAACAGAATGCACAGTGGCTAGATACTATTAAATCAGGCAAATATATTGAATATGGAAGAGATTATAGAAATGATAAACACAGAAGAATTGCATAAATAAATTAAAGTTTATAAATTTTTTAAGGTAGAGACGCATTGCAATGCGTCTGTACTGAAATAAATTATGAAAAAAGTTTTAATATTAGGTGCCAAGGGGATGCTTGGGCAGGAATTGGTAAATGTTTTTAGCAAAAATAATTATGAAGTTGCAGCTTGGGATAGGGAAGAGTTGGATATAATTAATGAAGCTAAAACTAAGGAAAAAATTATCTTACTAAAACCCGAGGTAATTTTAAATGCTGTGGCTTATAATGCCGTGGACAAGTGTGAGGAAAATGATGCAGAGTTTGAATTGGCTAAAAAAATAAATGGAAAGGCTCCTGGATATTTAGCAAAAATTGCCAAAGAGATTGGCGCAATTTTTGTGCATTATTCTAGCGATTATGTTTTCGGAGCCCAGATGCCAAATATTCCTGAGCCAGCAGGTTGCACAGGTAGCTGCGGAAGCTGTGGACTCCATGCTGGATTTGAGCCGGAAATTGGTTACACTGAAGATGATAAGCCCGCTCCAGTAAATAAATATGGAGAAAGCAAGTTATTGGGCGAAATGGAAGTAAAAAAATATGGAGAAAAATTTTATATAATCAGACTTTCCAAATTGTTTGGCAAACCTGGCACCACAGAGGGTGCTAAGCGAAGCTTTTTTGATATGATGTTGGAAGTTGGCAAGAAAGCTTTGAAGAGCGGAGAGCCTATTAAGGCGGTAGATGAAGAAACAAGTTGTTTTACTTATGCTCCTGATTTAGCTAAAAAAACTAGAGAGATAATTGAATCCAAAAAGGAATTTGGAATTTATCATATTACCAATGGAGAGTCTTGCACCTGGTTTGATGCAGTAGAGGAATTGTATATGCAAGCTGGATTGGAGAAGGTTAAAGTTGAGCCAATAAGTGGAGACGAATTTCCTCGTCCGGCTAAACGCCCGTATTTCTCAGTTTTGCTGAATAAAAAACTAAATCCGCTGCGAAGTTATAAAGATGCTCTAAGTGAATATTTAATAGAGTCTGGTATTATTAAATAATCTAAATATTTTAAACAAAAACAAAAATGAGAATTCAGACAGAATTAGCAGTGGGTGTAATTTTAGTGTTAGCTATCTTGGTGGGATTTTTTACCGTGATTAGCTTTGACAAAACTGCTCAGGATATGGAAAAAATTCAAAAAGCTGCTGAGGCAAATCAAGCTACTCTTAACGAGGTGGTAAAAAACAGACCAAAAGTTCCTGTGAAATA
>LBQR01000044.1 GCA_000990945.1 Candidatus Moranbacteria bacterium GW2011_GWF2_35_54 | reverse complement strand
TGGAGAGCCTATGAGGCTTCTCAGATTACTTCGGTTTCTGAGGAGGAATTGCGAGGCCTCGAGAATGGCTCGAAACTTCTCGCAAACCCGGCAGACTATTTATAGTTTGTCCGTTATGACATAAACCAATT
Source organism: Candidatus Moranbacteria bacterium GW2011_GWF2_35_54 (assembly GCA_000990945.1). GTDB lineage: Bacteria > Patescibacteriota > Minisyncoccia > Moranbacterales > UBA9337 > UBA9337. Next base: position 7,283 of record LBQR01000044.1, on the reverse strand, counting down.
TATTTGTTGGAGGAACACACACTGCCTGAAAGGGAACAGTGTGATCGCCTCAGTGGATGTGTAATGCACCAGCAAATACTTGGTTAAAATAGTTTTAGTGTAGTGATCTTTGGGCAAACAATCAAATGTTTCCGAAGGAGGAAATTATGAAAAAGCAAATGAGAAGTGTCCTTGCGATGGTAGTTGGAATATTTTTTCTTTGCGGATCAGCGATGGCCGCAAGCACTGTGAAGTATGATGCGATAGACATCCCGCAGTTGGGAGCTGGCACTGATCACATGCTTACATCTGTCAGCGACGATAACGAAGGCAATGTTGTCGTTACCTTGACCAATGTGAGGTTCACCCCGATCGGCGTAGACACTAAAGGTGAGAATTTGACCACCGCCGACGCTGTGGTACTCTACTCCGGCATCATGGATGCCAAGGGCATCAGAGAGCCTTTCGTGGTCGCCAAGGTGATTAACGGCAAGGCAACTTTCCGTATTCCCAACTCGGCCAGAGTAGCAGGCGTACCCGTAGTGGAACATTTCTGGGGTCGCAGTGCGGACGGTCGCTTGGCTCTGGTGCATGATCCGGCTGATCCATTTGTGGTTTCCAATAACGGAGACCTCAATACTTTGGCCATCGGGATCGTGATGTATTCCAACGCGCCGACGGTTTCATTGAAGCCGTTCGGTAAACTCGACCAAGGCAAACATCCGGAGCTTGCCAATAAGTAAGCGAATTTTTCCGGCGTAGTATTGTCCCACCCCTCTGATGAGGATCGGTGGGACTTTTTTTAACCCGTCAATCACGATTGACGGGTTTATTTTTTAGCAGTCAAAAGAGATTTATAATGAATAGAAAAGAGTGCTCCTAAAATAATCCAGAAAGTCCATTGAAGCGCAGTGTTTCTCAAAACATTATCCGCAAAACTCATAAAATAAAGAGCGATAGAGACACCAATCATCAAAAGAAAAAAATTTTTATTGAAAGTAGAATTTGATTTGAGATAACCCCAGATCAAATTTATTAAAAGAGTTGAAATAATAAGCAAATAAGAAATAACTCCCAAAATTCCATTTTCAATTAAAATTTTTAAATAATCATTATGAGGATCAGGAGAGCCGAATTGTTCTCCGCGTTTTTCTAAAATAATCTTGCTAGCAGTTCCAACGCCGTAGCCAACAGCTAATTCCTCTTGAGAATATTTAAGACTGTCTTTCCAAAGATTGATTCGCCATTGGATGGAACTATAGGGATCGTATTCAAATAGATTGTTGACTCTAGTGTTAAGCGGAGGCACGAGGAGGTAAAGTAAAAATAATCCTATCAGAGCACCTAATAAAAATTTCTTGTACTGAATGATGCCCAAGGTAAAAATAACTATCAAAAAAACCACCCAGGCCCCGCGAGTATAGGTAAGAATAAGCAATGTGAAGGAAAAAATAAATAATAAGTAAAATAATATATTTTTCAGCTGGTATTTTTCTTTATTAAGAACTAAAAAAATAATCAAAACAATAGGAAATGTCAGATAATAAGCCAATAAATTAGGATGAGCAAAGGTTCCAAAAATTCTGTTACTGATGTCTTCATCGATAATAGTCATGCCTGTTTGAGTAAAAAATTGGTAAAAAGCAGTCAGGCCGGGAATCAAAACAGATATAAGAATAGCATAAATTAGTTTTCTAAAATCATTTTGATTCTTAATTAATATGAAACTCAAGATGTAGAGCGAAAAAATACTTAAAATTCTAATCCATTCAGCTAAACTTAAAGACAGGCTCATGGAATAAAAAATGGAGCTAAAAGTCAATAGGATAAAAGTAAAAATAGGAAGCTTGAGAGGCACAGACGAAATTTCTTTAAAATTTTTAATAATTATCAATAAAGAAAAAATAACAATAGTAATAGCTAAAAGTGAAGCAATGTTTAATGAGTATTGCCCAGATGAAATTACGGATTTGTTGGTAAAAATATCCAAAGTAGGCCTAAGTAGGATTAAAAATAATAACCCATTCAGGGGTTTGATAAAAATAAAGACGATAAATAAAATTCCAAAAAGTATTAGAAAAACTAAAAGGGGTTGAGTGAAGAAAAAAAGAATCCAAAGAAAAAGAAAAGAGACAATTATGCCACCAATTCCGAGAATGATTCCTTTTTGAGAGAGGCTTTCAAAACTTGACATAGTATTGATTTTATGCTACTATTAAAAGTTAAATTAGACGCAAGCATTAGATTAATAGTAGACTATAAATATGAAAAAAACAAGGATAAAAGAGGTTGTTGTGGCGGTTACTTATAAATGCAACTCACGTTGCCGGATGTGTAATATTTGGAAAATAAAAGAGCACTTTGGAGAAATCAAGCCTCAAGATTTTTTGCATTTGCCAAAGAATTTAAAAGACATCAATATTAGTGGAGGAGAACCATTCTTGAGAGAAGATCTAAGCGAGATAGTGGATGTGATGAAGAATAGATGTGCTAAGGCCAATATAGTGATTTCAAGTAATGGTTTTGCTACGGATTTAATCGTTTCTCGAATGAGAAAGATAGTGAAAATCATGCCCAATATCGGAGTAGCTATTTCTATTGATGGAATTGGGGAGGCGCATAGTAAAATTAGAGGCATTGAAAATGGTTTCGAAAAAGCCATTGATACTATAGTTAATTTAAAAAAAGTCGGAGTTAAAAATATTAAAATTGGTTTTACAATTGGTGAATATAATTCCGAAGAGCTTTTGGAAGTTTATTATTTGGCTAAAAAATTAGGCACAGAACTTAGTTTGACTGTAGTGCATTCAAGTGAAAATTATTTCGGCAAAGATAATGCAATAAAAGATAAGACTGGGATAATTCAAGCTTTAAATTGGTTGATAGATAAAGAACTTTCTACTTGGAACTATAAAAATTGGGGAAGAGCTTATTTTGCTTATGGCGCTAGGGAATTTATTCAAAAAGAAATCAGGGTATTGCCAGATTATTCAGGAATATTGAATATTTTTATTAACCCCCAGGGAGTTATTTATCCTTGTGATGTTTCCAGCAAAAGAATTGGTGATTTAAAAAATATAGACAATATAGAAAGTGAAACTAAAACCGATTTGACTGGATGTGAAAAGAGTTGGATGGTTTGTACAGCTAGGCAATCAATTAAGAAGCATTATGTGAGGGTTATTATATGGATTATTTGGCATAAATTTTTGGGATTTAAAATTTAAGTTTAATTATGAAAATACTTCAAATAAATAAATTTTATTATAAGCGAGGTGGAAGTGAAACTCATTTTATTGATTTAGTAGAACTCTTGAGAAGAAATAATCACGAAGTGAATGTTTTTTCAACTAAAAATAATAAAAATGTTGAAGCTAAAAAAAATGATTATTTCATCGATGAAATAGAGATGAAATTAAGTAATTTTAAGAATGGCTTTAATATCTTCTATAATCGTCAAGCAATTAAAGCCCTAAAAGAAATCATCTTAAACAATCGACCTGATATAGTACATGTGCATAATATTAGTCATCATTTTTCTCCAGCGATATTAAAAGTTTTTAAAAAATATAATATCCCAGTAATAATGACGGTGCATGATTATAAGATAATTTGCCCTAATTATAAGTTGTTTAATAGCAAAGGCATATGCGAGAAATGCATTGGTGGAAAATACTATCAATGTGCTTTAAATAAATGCATTAAAGATTCTTATTTAGCAAGCTTTGTGATGATGCTAGAATCTTACTGGGCAAAGTGGAAAAGATATTACGATTTAATAGATATTTTTATTGCGCCGAGTCATTTCATGCGAAACACTCTAATTAGCAGTGGCATTAATTCAAAAAAAGTAGTTTATTTGCCAAATTTTTTAAAAAATAACGACTTATCTCTCGACGATGAAAAAATAAATGAAGAAAAATACATCTTATCTTTCGGCAGGCTGTCAAAAGAAAAAGGAATTGATTGTTTAATCAAAGCTTTTGACAATATCGGTGATAATGATACTAGCCTAAAAATAGCCGGAGAAGGACCAGCTAGCGCCGAGTTAAAAGAATTAACTAAAAAATTAGGCCTTGAAAAAAAAGTTGATTTTATCGGTTATAAATCAGAAAAAGAATTGAGAAAAATAATTATAGGGGCTCAATTCGTAGTAGTGCCGTCGCTTTGGTATGAAAACGCTCCTTATACAATATTGGAATCATACGCGTTCAGGAAAGCAGTTTTGGGAGCAAAAACTGGAGGAATAAGCGAATTAATCAAGGAGAACGAAACAGGATTTACTTTTGAGATAGAAAATTATGTCGAGTTAGCAGAAAAAATTAAATATCTCTTAAATAATGCGGACAAAAATGAGGCGATGGGAGAAACGGGGAGATTTTTTTTAAGGGAATCCTTTAACGAGAAAAAATATTTAAAAAAATTACTGGAAATATACAGAAAAGAAATTCAAAAAAATTAGGAGTTTGAATTCGGGTAAGGCGAAAAGTATTTGACAAATAAGGTTTTTTCAGTTAGACTATTAAGTCATTTAAAAATAAGTAATAAATTATGAAAAATGTTATGAAAATCACAAAGAAAGCTGAATTGGCGGGAGTTGCCTTGTTACTGGCAGTTTTTATCTTGCCGATAATTTCTTGGGCCAGTGGAACAAAAGAAATTTTTGTTGATGATGATGCCAGCGGAACCCAAGATGGGTCATTCGGACATCCTTACAAAACAATTAGCAAAGCTATAGAAAAAGCTAACGGGAAAACTAAAATAATAGTTGGCAAGGGTGTTTATATTGAAAACATTGTCGTATCTGATAATATAAAGATAAGCGGGAAAGACAAAAAAAAGTCTATTCTCAAAGCGGAAAGTAAATCAGCTCCGGCTGTAACTTTGGAAAACAAAACAGAGATAACGGACTTAACTATTGAGGGTGGAAAAAATGGGGTATTGATTAAAGATACCGGCAAAGGAGAAATAACCATTTCAGATTGTTTGATAAGAGATGCAAAAGGAGACGGCATTAAAATTGAAAATGGAAATAAATCTTCAGACAGGAAAGTTAATATTATAAATAATAAAATTTACGAAAACAAAAAAAGTGGAATTTATTCCGAAAGGAGACGCTTAGTTATTATAGACAATGAAATATTTGATAATGAGTTAGATGGAATAGATATGGAAAAATCAGTCCAAGCTTATATTGAAAATAACGAAATTAATCAAAATGACGGAGTGGGGGTTAAATTGAGATTAGATAAATCAGATATAACTATTACTAAAAATAATTTCTATAAAAATGATAAGGATGGTTTGGAAGTGAGATATGATGGAGTAGCTGGCTGGGCATCTATTAAGAAAAATAATTTTTCAAAAAATGATAGATTCGGAATAGCAAAAATATTCAAAGATTCTGCTGAAAATTTAAATTTCGCAGGTTTGACAATAGAGAATAACAATAGTTTTTCTGAGAATAAAAATGGCAGAATCTCCAACCCAATAAGAAACTAATGACCAATCAAGAGAAGCGGTTAAATTAATTTAGCTTAAATTATATGAAAATAGCTTTCATCGGACAAAAGGGAATACCTGTCAGATTTGGCGGGGTGGAAAGACATGTCGAGGAGTTAGCTAGTGAAATAGCTAAGAGCGGACATGAGGTTTTTGTCTATGTAAGAAATAATTATACTGATAAAAATCTAAAAGAATATAAAGGAGTCAAATTGATTCATCTGCCTAGTATTGCGACGAAAAATTTAGATGCCATCAGCCATACTTTCTTAGCCTCAGTGCATGCATTATTCCAAAATTATGACGTAGTTCATTATCAGGCTATCGGACCTTCTCTTTTGAGCTGGATAATAAAGTTTTTCAAAAGAAAAACGCTATTGATTGCCACTTTTCATTGCCAGGATTATTATCATAAGAAGTGGAGTTGGTTTGCGCAGAAAGCTTTAAAACTGGGAGAGTGGATGATTTGCAATGTGCCGGATAAGACTATAACAGTGAGCAATTCTTTGGCCCAATATGCCAAGGATAAATATGGCATTGATCCAGAAATAATATTTAATGGCACGCGAACAGAAAAAGCAATAAGCGATAAATTTTTAGCTAAATGGAATTTGAAAAAAGGACAATACGTTATCTTTGTGGGAAGATTGGTTAAACATAAAGGAGCGCATCATCTAATAGAGGCTTTCAAGAAATTAGATATGGAGTCTAAAATTTCAAATAATTTCAAATTAGTAATCGTAGGAGATGGTTTCTACACAGATGATTATGTACATGAGTTAAAGGATTCGGCTCGAAATAATGAAAATATCATTTTTACCGGAAGTTTAACAGGGGAAGAACTAAATGGAATATTTGCCAATGCCGGTCTTTTTGTTCAACCTTCAGAAACCGAAGGATTATCTATTTCTCTTTTGGAGGCGATGAGTTATGTATTCAGGAGAATTTGGATGTAGCAGGAGAAGTCGCTCAAAGTTTCAAAACTAATAATGTAACTGATTTGAAGAAAAAGCTAGACAAGTTGATTAACGGTAAAAACAATCCAGAAATTGACATTGAAGGGGCTAAAAAATTAATCGAAAATAAATATAATTGGGAAATTATTAGCCAAAAAACAATTTCTCTTTACATTCGATTATTGTGTGATAAAAAAATAAAATGCCTTGCGGAAAGTGAACAATAAAAACTAGCTTAATGAAAAAGCTAGTTTTTTGTTGATAAAGAAAAGTAATTATTTAATTTTTTAGAAAATAACCCCTCCCTAACCCTCCCCTTTAAAGAGGAGGGGATTGAAGGATTTTTAAAAAATCCAATTATTTGATAGAATAGAAATTGAGACTCTGCTTATTTTAATATTTTTAGAACTTATGCGTTTAAGCACCCCCTCTCAGTCTCCTCCTCAAGGAGGTGGAGAGGATAAAATGAATAAGTTCTGATTTTCAAGAATGTTTGCACTGGAAGATTTATTTATGAAATTTGGATTGCCGGATATCTTTGCGCGAGATATATCTTTTGTTATTTTTTTTCTTTTGATTAGCGTGGCTTTCGGAATGCTTATCGGCCGCTTTAGACTGATAAATGTTTTGATTAATGTGTACATTGCAATTGCGGTTTTGACAGTTATGCCCAAAGATATTTTTCTTCCGCACTCCATCGTAGCTCTGTTGTTTTTTGTGGTGGCAGTGGTAGTTTTGACCATGGTAGATAGCCACCTTTTCGATATTCATATTTCCGGCTCGGGAGGGAGTTTTTTTTGGAGACTATTTGTAATGAGTTTTTTTGAAGCCGGTCTTATCTTTAGT
>LBQR01000043.1 GCA_000990945.1 Candidatus Moranbacteria bacterium GW2011_GWF2_35_54 | reverse complement strand
GCATTAAGATTTTCTTTTTCCAAATCTCTTAATTCTCCCTTTAAAATTACACTTTTCATAATTCTTTTTACCGAAATACATTCACAGAAAAACCACACCACTATCTTCTCTGTAAATCCAATTTCATTCTTTACTTATTATTTAAATATTTATACACTTCCAAAACATCTTCTTTATTGACAGGATTTTTTTTAAACATTTCCCGCGCCTCCTGAACGCTCAAATCCGTCGCCATCCCCAGGCTAACCACTCCCTGCTTGCCTTCTGTAATAAAAGCCAACACCGCGCTCTGACATTTACTGCAAGTCAGATGAAATATAGTCCTACTACTGCCCTCCTCCAAAACAAAAGTCTGCGAATTATCATACTTAGCTTTACATAGCGGACATTTGGTCAGATTTTTTAAGTTATATTCTTGTTCTCTCATAATAACTATTATACATATTAATAGATAAAAATCAACCCCACGTTCATTTCAGCATATTAGCATGTTAGCATTTTAACATTAACAGGATGAATTATGAAGTAAGAATTATGAATAAAAACATTAAAACAATTGAGGTCATCTGTAATCAGTCATCAAAACACATTTTAAATTCTATGACCGATGACTTTTGACTGATGACCAAATCATTGCTTTACAAACTTTAAGAACTGTTCTTCTATTCGTAATTTCGTAAGGTTCGTACTTCGTAATGATTTCGTAATTCGTAGAGAACACTAGAAATCATCCCCTGTTTTAATTCTGGTTTCCAAATTTCTTCGACTAACCAAAAAAATATTATTAACAATTCCTATAGTCATAAAAGATACCACCAACGAACTCCCTCCGTAACTAAGAAATATGAGAGGTATCCCTGTTACAGGCATCACTCCTATGTTCATCCCAATATTAACTACAACCTGCACAAAAAACATTGCCATACTTCCCGCTACTATCAGATAGCCCAAATTATCCATGGCTATTTGAGCTATTTTTTTTAATCTATAAAAAATAATTACCAAAAGAATAATCACTACTCCACTTCCCAAAACTCCAAACTCCTCCACGATAACTGCAAAAATAAAGTCTGTATGATTTTCTGGCAAAAAATTGAGCTGTGATTGCGAACCATGTCCCAATCCTTTGCCGGTAAGTCCTCCCGAACCCACAGCCACCATTGATTGAATCACGTTGTAACCGCTGCCTTTGGGATCATTTTCTGGGTTAATAAAGTTTATTATTCTATTTTTTTGATAATCCGCTAAAAGAAACCAAATCACTATCAAACTGAACAAACCCAAACAAAAAATTACCGCTAAATATTTCCATTCTATCCCCGAAAGAAAAAGCATTGTTATTAATATTGCCATCAAAACCAAGGCGCTTCCAAAATCTGGCTGCAATAAAACCAGAAGTATAACCACTCCAGTTATAAAAAAAGAGGCCACCAATCTAGTTATCTCGCTCAACAAGCTAGCGATAAAATTAATAGAACTTTGGCCATCTCTACTGGTTGAAAATTGAAAAATCCGATAGATATCCAGCCTGTGGTTCCGCGCACCAAAGACCCTTTGATCAGCACCAATAGCAACACGACAATCATTAGAAAATATATTATTTTGCTGTGGGATTTAAAATTATGATAGTCTACCAAGGAAAAAATAAACATAACTATAATTCCCACCGCAAAAGCCGCTAACTGTTTCCCGAAAAAAGTCATTTCTCCAGCACTGATTTTTTCTGAAACAGAAATACTATAAAGAGCCAATAGCCCCACGCCCAAAAGCAACAGCACTGCCGTTATTAAAATCCAATCTAATCTGAATATTTTTCCTAGCATAAAAAAAATTATAAAATAAGCACCCCTATCTCATATCATAGTTTAATCTAAAAAACGACATTTGCCAACCAATCATTTTAGCATATTAGCATGTTAACATTTTAGCATGTTAATATTTTAAGATTAAAACAGTTGACAGCATCTGAGAAATAATATGCAGAAACGATAGGTCAATAAATAATTAACAACACATCTCCAAAAAATTTATCAAAATGTCTACAAAGAATGTTAAAATGCTAATATGCTAAAATGATAACGTGTTTTGCATTGCTAAAATCCTTATTTTACGCTAATATTGTAGTAAGTTAAATTCCTATTATAAACATTTAAATTATGAACGCCTATAATGAAGAAGAAAAAATTGGGCAAACTATCAAAAGAATTCCTCGAAAATTTGAAGGAATCGACGAAGTTTTGGTTCAAGTTGTCAATGACGGTTCCAAAGACAAGACTGCTGAAGTTTCCCGCCAAGCTGGAGCTGAATTAATTGTTTCTCACAATACTAATCGAGGGATTGGAGTGGCTGGAAAATGGAGCAGACATTATGGTCAACATTGATGCCGATGGGCAATTTAATCCCGATGATATTGCAAAAATGATTAACCCTATTTTAAAAGGAGAGGCTGATATGGTTATTGCCGACAGATTTGGCGAGCATAAAGCTAAAAACATTCCTTGGATAAAAGATTTTCTCAACAGACTTGCCTCCAAAATGGTGGGGAAATTTATGCGATACAACATTAAAGACTTGACTTGTGGATTTCGCGCGATGAATAGTGAAACAATGCTTAAGCTAAATCTACCAGGGGGATTTACCTACACTCAAGAAACTATTATCGATGCTCTGGGGAAAAATCTTAAACTAAAATGGGTTCCGGTTGAAGTTACTTATTTTGCCGACCGCAAATCCCGAGTAGTCAAAAGTGTTTACCAATTCGTAAGTGACAGTTTTAAAATTATTCTCAAAGCCATTCGGGATGTTAGACCGATGAAATTTTTTGGAATTCCTGGTTTAGTTCTTATTATTATTTCTTTAATTATCTTAATAATTTTTCTGATCTCTTATTTTCAAGATTTGAAAATATCCCCCTACCGCAACTATTTGCTTCTTTCTGTATCATTATTCCTCATTGGGCTTCAGGCTATAATTTTTGCACTGATTGCTGACATGATAAAAAATAGCCGCAAGCTAACTGAAGATGAAATGTATTTACTAAAATCTTATTTCTATAACAAAAAGAAGAATGAAACAATACCAAATCCAGCTAACCATTCCTCACAAATCTAATAATTTCGGCTACGACAAGCGAAAAAATATTTCATCATATATCGATATTCCTCAAAATTTTTTCTTTGTCTCGCTCTAAATTATAAAATTTGCTCATGAAGAAGCGTTAATTGAATTTGGTATAAAAAATATGAGTAAAAATCCAAAAATATTATTCATTTCTAGGGCTTATCCGCCAACTATTGGAGGAATTGAAAACCAAAATTATGGAATCGCGACCGAACTTTCTCGACTAACCTCTGTAAAAATAATCGCCAACACGCGCGGCAAAAAGTTTTTGCCTATTTTTCTTGTACAAGCTTTTTTTATCGCCCTTTTTTCTCTTTGGAAATATGACGTGGTTCTTTTTGGCGATGGCGTCCCCACTCCTTTGGGAGTATTTTTAAAATTTTTTCATCCCAAGAAAAAATTTGCCTCTATTGTTCACGGATTGGATATAACTTTCGCGCATAAAAAATCCCTAATGGGAAAACTTTATAGACTTGCCAATGTTCCCGCTCTGAAAAAAATGAACAAATTAATAATGGTCGGCAACCACACTATTTCCGAGGCTACTAAACTCGGCATAGCCCGAGAAAAATGCGTCTTTATTCCTAATGGATTTGATGAGGATAAAGTTTGTGATAACTTTAACAGAAAAAATTTGGAAGAATTTCTGGACATGGATTTATCTGATAAAAAAGTTATTTTGCGCGTAGGCAGGTTCGTGAAACACAAGGGCTTAGATTGGTTTATCGACAAAGTAATGCCCCAACTGCCCGAGAATTATATCCTTCTGGGCGCTGGGGGACGCGTGGCCAAAAGAACCGTTGGCGACAGCGATACTTTTCCCATTTGTGAAGAAAATATCAAAAAAAACAATCTGGAAGCACGAGTAAAATTATTTCCCAATATTGCCCAAGAAAAAATGAATCTGCTTTTTAATACAGTAGACATGCTTGTTTCTCCCAATGTTTCTGTACCTGGCTCAATGGAAGGTTTTGGAATAAATGCTATTGAAGGTACTGCTTGCGCTAAGGTAGTTGTAGCATCCGATTTGGAAGGGCTCAAAGATGCTATTATCAACGGCCAGAATGGGTTTATGGTGGAACCTGGCAATGCTGACAAATATGCCCAAAAAATAAAAGCCATCCTCCAAGATGACAACTTCCGCGTGGCTTTTGGCAAACGCGCCCAAACTTATTCTTTTGCCAATTTTTCTTGGGAAGTAGTCGGCAAAAAATATCTCGAAGAACTTAAGAATATATGATATAAAATATCAAAATTCAAATTTCCAAATGTGAGATTACATCTATAGAATAATCTGTCATTGATAAAAAACATTTACGTACATATTTACGTAAATTTTTTATTCTTTAAACCGTCGCTTGTAACTCCTCACTGACCCCTTCTCTTATATCTTTTTTTACCCGTCTCTGCGAGTAATTTGAGTACTCTCAAATTGCGTGGCAGTCCAGAAAAATAGAACTCTTTAATTAAATATATTCCTAGATTGCCACGTCAGGAGTTTTAAATCATCTTTGGAGATAATTTAAACATCGCAAAGACATGTCTGCTTTTTTCATAGGGTCAGTGAGGAATTACCGTCGCTGGAATTACCGTCGCTTTTCTTGACAGAATCGCTAACTGGTGCCAGACTTTTAATAAATAGGAGGGGTTCTTTAAAAACTCATTGAAAAACCCCACAATCAAAACTTCGTTCAAAGGGAGAAAAATTATGGAAGGTTACATCACTGGTTTTTCCAACATTTTGAACACGCAGGCGGCATTATTTTTTGCAGGCCTTAAACAAATGAATAATTTTAATTCATTGGCAATGCAAGCACTTCCGCCATTTCTAACGGCTGAAAAAACCAGGAAAAGCGACCCGGGAGCAAACTGGGATCTTTTTATGGGCAATCTTAACTCCGGCCTCGCCGGACTAGGAAATGGCTTCACAGCCATTGGAAAAATGCAAAGAAATTTGCTTGAAGATCAAATTACCGCCTGGGCAAAAGGAGGAAACGCTTATGCGGATGTTGCCAAACGACAGTTGACAGCGATACAAGCAGTTGGTACAACCTACCCGGAAGCCATTGAGGCTATCGGACCGGAATTTGGGTTCAACTATGATGGTGGATTAGGGTTCCCAGTAATGGTCCATACGTTACGGTTTAACCTTTGTAAAGTACTGCCGTCCGTTCCAGGAGTTGTGACCAAGCTCAACTCCAAACCGATTGTGGTTATTCCGCCCTTTGTTCTTGGAGCAAACATCCTGGCGCTTCTACCAGGAGAAGGTCGGAGTTATTTGCATGCTTTTGCCAACGCAGGCATCCCGACGTACATTTTGATTATGAAACCGATCACCAAATATCGCTATGGACGTGAAATATTTCTGCCAGTATCTGAAGAATCTTCACTACAACGAAGTAACGATCAACGGATACTGCCAAGGCGGAACTGTAGCTGCCATAATATTCATGTCTGGGATATTAAAGGGACTGGCGAACAAGTTCATCACCTGTGTCGCACCGATGGACGGCACCCTGTCAAAAGGCCTAACGGCATTCCTGTTTGGTCTACCAGAACGATTCCGGGACCTGGCTTACGGAACCACCTTAATAGAAGGAGATCCAGTCGCCAGCGGACCACTGATGAGTTACGTGTATAAAGCAGCTGCCCTATCAGAAGGAGGAGACCCTCTTACGGAGTTATGTCAGACATTCGACATGCTTCATGGTATAGCCAAAAAAAATGGCGGAACAGTCGAAACTCATGACATTCCAAAGATAATATTGGCCATTCAGTACTGGCTAAAAAACAATCGGACTGACATCCCAATGTCGGTGACGGATATGAGTTTTAAACTGTACACCATACCAACCCGAGACGACGGCACGTTGCCACTCCAGCTGTTCGGAAGACCACTCAATTTCAAATGGTTTAGAGAGCACGAAGTGCCGTGGCTAATCTGCCATGGCGAAAGGGATGACCTAGTTGAACGGAGAGTTGCGCTAGCCCCTACGAAATGGCTTGACGGGTTTGTGGAAGTAACACCCTTTCCCAAAGGCCATGTAGCCATCGCCACCTCTTGGTCTGTCCCAGGATCGAAATGTCCATTAGACGGTGAATTTACCATCGACGGACGAACTTATCGCGGACCGGTTAAGTTCCATCTGGATCTACCGGCTCACACCTCTGCATCTGCCTCTGTATATGGTGCGCATCTACGACGAACAAAAGAATGCCTGATCTCATATCTGTCGAGGTCAGGCATTATTTTTTTTAAAATCATATCTCCAATCTTATTCCTAAATTCTCAAATCGCCTCTTTGTATAATTCCATTCTGTGCTATTATATAAATAGCTTTAATATAACCGTGTGTTTGCATTTTATGTCTATTTTTAATGAACTTTTACTATTTTTCTCGAGCATAATATTCCTGCTTTTTTTACCAGGATATTTTTTGTTGTTGGCAATTTTCAGAAAAAAAATTAACCAAAAATTCTCTCCGATTGAAATTGCAGTCATTGCTTTTGCCACCAGCCTAATAACTTTTGACTTTCTATTTATTATCTTTGGAAAAATTGGTTTTAATATCAACCGAAACTCAATTTTAGCCATAATCTCCTTTTTTATCCTAGCTTGCTATGGAATATACAAACTTAAAGCCAAAAAAGAAACTGCATCCGACACAGTGCCTAAGAAAAACAATTCTAAATTAGAATTCAATAAAATCCAAACTATTCTTATTATTTTAATTTTATTTCTAACCATCTTTTTAAAAACTTCTTATTTAGCCAATTCTATCTTCCCTACTTCTACCGATCTCGGGCATCACATGTATTGGTCAAAATTAGTAGCTGAAACCGGACAATTGCCTCATTACCAAAAAAACGAAATAATTCAAACTGCCGATATTTATCAATTAAAAACTAATCCTATTGCTGATTTTATCATCGGCGAACACCTTATTTTTTCTGGAATTAATTTATTAAGCAAGATATCATTCATTTCTTATTTTCCTGCGCTTACGCTTTTTCTTATTAATATTTTCGGCATTTTGGCTATGTTTATTTTAAGCTTGAGAATTTTTGATCTTAATTTTAGAGACAATACTTTGAACAAAAAAATATTCAATCCCGCCAATCTTGCCATATTGACCCTATTTTTAATTGGACCTTTCTACGCCATCACTTCCCCGCAGGCCAAATTTATCAGTGGCGGGGTAATCGGCAACCTAATCGGCAACCTGCTTATACCGCTTTGTTTGTATTTTTATTTCCGCGCCATAAAAGAAAAAGATTCCTGGATGTTATTTCTGGCAATATTTCTAAGCGCAGGCTTATTTTACACTCATCATTTAAGCGGATTTATTTTCATATTCATCCTTATATTCATAATTCTGATATTTAATTTCTTATTTATCCTAAAGAATATTCAAACAAACACTTCCTCTAAAATTAGAAACATTCTATCTAACTACAAAAATTTAGCTAAAGATTTTTTCCACTTATTTTTTTCTCCCCCGATAATTACTTTACTGATTTTCGCTCTGCTATTTTTATTTTTTGTTTACACCCCCAGCTATATTGTTACCGATGCCAAAACTACCGTAGTAGGAGCACCTAGTAAGTCTACCCGAGCAGGGTTAACTTTGGAACAATTTAAATATGCCGTAGGCGAAATGCGCTTAGCCTTCGGAATTGTCGGATTTTTTATTATTAGCGGATTAATTTTTATAAAGAAAAAACTATCTATAGAAAAAAATATAATTTACACCAGACTCCTGATGCCTTCTCTTTTGTTTGGTTGGGCGCTGGCTTTATTTATGATGACCACCAAACCTCAATGGATGCGCATCAATATTCCTTCTGACCGAGTAGCCAATTACGCCAATTTCCCCTTCATTATTTTAGCGGCGACAGGAATTCTATATTTGCTATTTATCCTAAAAGAATTGAAAAATAATTTTATTATTTCCAAAAAAATACAGTATTTTCTATTTTTATTATTCTTTTCTACTATTATCTTTATGGGCTACTACGATAATTCCTCATCATTATCCCAAGGACAAAAAAACCAAAAAGCCCTGCAAACATTTCACGCTTCAGAATTTCTAGCCAATCAAATAAAGTCCCATGAAAATTTGTACTCTGCTAATATTATCAAAGACCATAATTATATATCTGCTGATTCTTGGATGAAATTATTTTTTATGACTGATTACAACTATCCTCTTTCTCGGGGATATTTTAAGCGCTACGAAGATATTACTAAGCCTAGAGAAATGTGTACCCTCTGGATGATTAGCGAACCCTCTTCCCAGCGAGCTCAAAATTGCTTTAGCTCTACTAATACAAAATATATCATTGTAGATACCTCTGTCGATGGGCCCCAATTTAAAGCTAGCTCCAATTTTTCAAAAATTTACGAAGGAAACAGCTTGTCAATTTTTTCTAAAAATAACCGCTAAACTATATGTTTGATCAAAAATCTATTTTAATTTCACTGACAATTTTTATAATAATTAGTTTCTCTTTTTTAGCTATTTTAGAAAAGAAACAGCATCAAATTAAAGATAATTGGTTTTTGTATTTTGAAAATATAGAGGATGCCTCTCCTAATTTCACAATAGAAAATTATTCTAAAACTGGTAATTTTACCTGGGAAATTTTCATAAACGATTCCAAAGTTAAAGAAGACTCTGCTCAGGTATTGAACAATAACAAAAAAAATGTTAGTATTGATAAACCTCTCGGAGTGAAATCAATTAAAATAGTAGTTTCTTACTCAAAAGACAAAAAAGAGATTTATAAAAACCTTGAGTGAAACTTTATAAAAACCTTAGATAAATAAATGAAAATATTAACCTACCCTAATCCAATTTTGGATAAAAAAGCTCAAAATATAAAAAATCCTCTGGATTTAGAAATTCAAAAATTAATCCCTGGAATGCTCGCAACAATGCGAAAAAATAACGGGATGGGCTTAGCGGCTCCTCAGATAGGAAAGTCCATTAGATTGTGCGTCATAGAGCACCAAGGAGAAACCTATGTACTCATTAATCCTAAAATAACTTCCCATTCCAACATAAAGCTAAAAAACGAAGAGGGTTGTTTAAGCTTTCCGGGTAAATTTATCCCTGTCGAACGCTTTGAAACAGTTCAAGTCAGATATTTGGACGAAAAAGGAAAGAAGTGTAAAATAAAAGCGCAGAACCTATTGGCCAGAGCCTTTCAGCATGAGATTGATCATCTGGATGGAATTGTTTTTATAAACAGATAAAAAAATAAAAGCCACTTTAGTGGTAACCATATCTATGAACGAAATAAAAAAACCCACGATTGTCTTTATGGGAACACCCGAAATAGCTGAAATTGTATTGGAAAATATTTACTTAAAAAATTATCCTATTTTGGCTGTGGTTACTCAGCCAGATTACCAGCCCAAAGGCAAACCAGATAATCTTATTAGCCCTGTAAAAAAACTTGCCCTTGAAAAAAACATTCCCATCTCCCAGCCTCAGAGATTAGATGTTGATTTCAAAAAATGGCTAGAAGGACTTAAGCCGGATTTAATTATAGTAACAGCCTTTGGAAAAATTATTCCCAAGGAAATACTAGCTATACCCAAACATAAATCGCTCAATGTCCATGCCTCTCTTTTGCCCAAATTAAGAGGAGCTTCCCCTATCCAAAACGCTCTTACTAACGGGATGGCTGAAACCGGAATAACTATAATGCTTATGGATAAAGGCATAGATACGGGAGATATTCTCTCTCAAAAGAAAATATCCATTGAATCGGAAGACGACTATGTAACCTTGACCGGCAAGTTGGCTGTGATTGCATCCCACTTACTCATAGACACCATTCCTGATTGGATAAATAAATCCATAACTCCCAAAAAACAAGATACTGCCCAAGCCACTATGTGCCAACTGATAGAAAAATCTGATGGCAAAATAAATTGGACGGAAGATGCTCAGGATATTTATAATAAATTCAGAGCTTTCCGCGTTTGGCCGGGGATATTTACGTTCTGGGAAAACAAAGGAAATTTACAAAAAATATCCCTTAACGAGATATCCGTTGAAATAAATATATCTGGAAAAAGATACCATCTGGGAGAAATTTTCAGATATTCTGATTCAAAAATCGGGATACAAGCCAATAACGGTGTCATTATCCTCGGTAAAATCCAATTAGCCGGCAAAAATGAGACCTCTGTCGATGATTTTCTCAATGGTTACCCTAACTTCATAGGAAGTATATTAAAGTAAATTATGAATTCACAAGACAAAAAAGAAAACAAAATAATTTTTATCGGAATGGGCTTAATTTTGGCAATCCTCTTATTTGCCGCAAGTAAAAATTTCTTAGATAAAAAAAATAATCCAGAAATTAAAAAAACAACTAAAGAAGAAGCTTACATAGACTACTCCTATATTACTTCCCTAGAATTGAATAGCAAAATAATCGCTGGAGAGCCTGTAGCATTGCTTGACATTCGAGACTCCGTCAACTTTGAAAAAAATCATATCGAAAACTCCACCAACATATCTCCTGCTAATTTCGATCAAACTTTAGGAAAAATTGATAAAAACCAAATTGTTGTTATAATTGGCTATGACTATGCAAAAAAGAGCGATGTGGCTGCAATCATAAAAAAAATGAAAACTGATTTGGAATTCAAGAATGTCCTAGCTCTCTCTGGAGGAATTATCGGCTGGGCCGAAGAAGGCAACCAAATAATAAGCGGAGGCAACACGGAATCTGCCATAGATTGGTCGAAAATAGATTACATTATTCCAGAACAGCTAAAACTAGCCCTCGATAATAATTATCCGGTTTTTATCCTAGACACCCGATCGAGCTCTCAATACGCTACTGGGCACATTCCTGGAGCAATAAATATTCCTTTGGCTGAATTGGAAAAAAGGAGAACGGAAATTTCTTCATTAGATGAAATCTTGGTTTACGGCGCAAGCACCGAAGATGACTTCAAAGCCGGAGTCAAGCTTAACGATCTTGGTTTTTTAGCTACTTATACTCTTAAAGGTGGTTTTGCTTCTTGGAAGGAGAAGAATTTTGGGTTAGAGAGATAGTTTCATTTCCCCTCTCCCCCTCTTTGAGGGGGAGAATTAAAGAGGGGGTGAGCCATCAATCGGCGGTCATTATCAATTTTCGATTTATTTATCTGTTAAATCTTTCATCACAAATTTAAAAGGTCTGATATTACATATAACATCAGACCTTTTTGACTTCAAGAGACAAAGTTTCAAAGAGCCAAAGAATCTTAGCTCTGAGATTTAGGAAGATTGCGGAGAGAAAACCTGATCACCATCCTCCCAATCATCCAAATCATCAATAAGATCGGCATTTAGTGACCAGCCAATGCTATTCCAATCACAACTAATCGCCCAAAGAACATTTTTCTCATCGCAAATGTAAAATTTATTCTTATACCCGCCGTCGACAAGTAAAGTTCCATCTTGGCCGCGACCCTGTTTTTTCATTAAGAAGAACATACTATAAAGATTAGTTTTGGCTACATACTCACCACCGAGCTCATTAATGATATCATCATCGACAGCTCCCCTTAGCAATTTGTGATAGCGAAGCGTTGACGGACCACATGTAAATACAGTCTCACTGAGTAATATTTTTTGAAAAATTTCCCCAATATGGCGTATCTGCACCTCCGCCTCATCGCTGATATCCACCACGAATTTTTCTTTCGCGATGAATGGCTCAGTGGTTACGGGAATGTCGATGATGCCAAGAAAATCAAGAACGTTTTTTATAAGCGGATTGAGGCCGAGTAATTTTCGAATTGTATTCCGATTAACTCCAGCGACATTTCCATCTCGAAGATCAGACAGTATTCCTGATTCAAAAATATCTTGCAACTTTTCTGCAGAGGCATCTCCAAAAATTTCTGCGAATTTTCCTGCTTGTTTTAGGGTCGCCTTTTTCATAGCAAGTCCTCCTTGCGGTCGCTTTATTAGCGGCGCATTTTTAAAAGTTTTGCTGTCAAACTAACCTAAATGGTTTCGCCCCAGCAGAAAAAATTCTTTATTCGTCATGTTAAACTTGTTTCAGCATCTCCTTTAGATTCCGGATCGAGTCCGGAATGACAAATAAAAAAATCCTTTCTGCTGTGGCGAAAATACGCAATTGTTGATTTTAAAGTACTAATTTTATAGTATACACCTAAAAAGACATTTTGTCAATCAAAAATGCCAGTTTTTGGCGTAAATAAAGGGTTTTTTAAAATAAAATACACATTAAATATACGTCATATACACGTCCACGCTTTATGACTAAAATAAAATAAATCAGCTCGAAAAGAGCGTAAAAAAACTTTGTTACGTAGCGGAGCGGAGGCTGAAGTTTTAGCGAATGAGAGTTAGATTTATTTATATTTTAGTAGTATGTGTGGCAGTTTTTGTAACTTTTTGCTGTCAAAAAGTTAGTAAGAAAAATTTAATGCAGAACCTTGCCATTCAAATGCACACGTTAACTAAAGCCGGTGATTCTTCCTGCCAAGAAAAGAACAGGGCACTGCCCTGTTCCTACGGTGTATATTTTTTTAAAATGTTTTAATCAAACCCCTCCCCAACCCTCCCCTTTCTAAGGGGAGGAGGAAGACCAAATTTTATTTAGCCACTACCGCCAAGATATCATCATTTTTAACAATCAGATAAATCTCTTCTCCCATTATCACTTCTGTCCCGGAATATCTGCTATAAATAACTTTTTGCCCCTTTTTAACAGTTATTTTTTTGCTTTCTCCTACT
>LBQR01000042.1 GCA_000990945.1 Candidatus Moranbacteria bacterium GW2011_GWF2_35_54 | reverse complement strand
ATATCCGGTCTAGCTCTCCTGAAATTTAATTACTTTTCCAATATTACTATAACTTTAACTACTCTCTTGATATTATTTTATTTTTATAAAGAATTGCTTAATAAAAAAGAGTGAATTATTGCCCTAACATCTTAAATAATCACGCTGTAGAGACGCCGATTTATCGCGTCTCAAAGATATGTATTTATATTGTACCAAATCAAATAAATCAGTTCCATAGTGTTTGTCATCTTGAGCGGAATTGAGCTCAGCAGAGCGAAATGAAGTCGAAAGATCTGGGTTTAGATTCCTCGATTTCGTTCATCCTCCTTGGGGTCGGACTCACTTCACTCGGAATGACATTATAGCAGTATTTAAGTTGATTCAGTATTAGATATAATAATTGGCTTCAATATGAACATTTAAGACGCGATAAATCGGCATCTCTACAAAAATATCAAAATTTATTTCTTAATAAATTCCAAAGTTTCTTTGGCGCATTTTCGCCAAGAAAATTTATTGAGTTGTATTCTGCCCTTTGCTATCATTTCAGATTGCAAACCAAAATTGTTAATAACTTTAAATATTTTTTGGGCTAATTCTTTCACATCTCGACTTTCAAAATATTCCACCGCTTCGCCCCCCACTTCTTCCAGGCTAGAATTCCTAGCGCAAATGACTGGCACATTGGCTGCAAAAGCCTCTAGAACTGGAATTCCAAAACCCTCGTAAAGACTAGGAAAAACAAACACAGCTGCGTTTTGCTGCAATATTGATAAATCTTCAAAAGGAATCCGCCCAGTTAAGATAATGCTATCTTTTACTGAGCTAGTTTCAATTGCTTTGATAGTTTCTTCCCAGCTCCAAGCCTTGCCTCCGGCGATAACTAACTTAATGCTGTTTTCATTTTCCTTTTTAAATATTTCAAAAGATTTTACCAAGGTTATTAAATTTTTCCTCGGCTGAATTGCTCCCACATAAAGCAAATATTTTTTTGGCTTTAAATGATATTTCCTCAACACTTCATTCATGAGTTCGATATCGAATCTTTTTCGATAGAGGTCGCCATCAAAACCATGATATATCACCCTTATCTTATCTTCTTTTATTTGAGGATAAAATTTTAAAATGTCATTTTTGGTCGACTGAGAAACGGCAATGATTTTATCCGCCCTTTTTACTGCCAAATCCGTCAGAAAATTAAGTTGAAACAAATCTCGCTTAGGAAAAGTGTGGGGAAATTGCTTAAAGGCTAAATCATGAATGGTAACTACTGTTTTCAAATTTTTTCTTCTCAACAGAGGAATATTATGCATTGGCATCCACAAAATATCCACTTTATCTTTCCAAATATTATAAGCGAATCTGGTTTGAGTCCAAAGTTTAAAAAACTTCAACTTTTTTATCTCATAATTAGGAAAATCCGGCGGAGTTAACTCGGGATTAAAATTATTCTTGTGATAAATAATAAACTTATCTTCGGAAGAGATTTCTCCCAAATATTTAAGCACATTCAAAAGATACACCCTTGTCCCATCTATCCGCTTATTGTCCAAATCCGCCGCCTGAATTGCAATTTTCATAAATAGTCATATTAGCATATTAACATAATAACATTTTAGCATATTAACATACTAGCACAAACGGCGACGACATTTTTATTTATTAGAGGAGGAATTAGCACGCGAGAAGATTTCCTTGATGCGGGAGTTCCAAGAAAAATGATCTTAAACTCTCTGGCTGATCTGCCTGCTCGCCTCGGTATTTTCGTCTAAAAAAATACCACAAAAAGTCAACCAAGCCTAGTTTCCAAACGAACGCTAGGCTTGAATTAATTTATCCCAAGATTTTTTGAAATTATTTTTTATTTTAAAATATTTGGACGGTTCTTCAGATATTCGTCTCGCAAATAAAGCGCACAAGCAAAAATTGCATTTTGTCTTTCTATTGTTGCATCATTATAGAGATAATTTTTCACTTCTGTAAAAGGATTTTCTTTTCTGCTTGCATATAATTCATTCAGCAATACTACAGAATATTTTTCAACATCTGCTTTGCTTGATAAATTAAATTTATCTATTTTTTTAAATAAATATTCTTTTTTATCTGAATTATCTAATATATTTTTCCACCCCAAACTGCTAACAAAAGCTAATCCTTTAGGGGTTAAGTTAAGCGGAGAATTCGTGGAAAACATATCGGGATTTTTAATAGCCTCGTTTTCACCCAAAACTACTATTAAACTATTAAATTTTTCCAATAATAAGTTCAATTTATCATTAATTCCATCATGATTTTTGCAAACTATTTTAGTTTCCGAATAAAATTTATAAAACTTAATAGAAATAAATGAAGCAATGATAACTAGAGCGGCGTAACCGCTTATCTCTGGAAAATATTTTATCAATGAATCCAAAATTATTTGTATCATTTTAAGTAGTTTTTAATACTCTAATTATACATGATTGACTAAATTAATACAAAAAAATACGACTTGACTAGTCTAACCCTCACAATTAGTGAGACATGGTCTGAAATAAAAATATATAATAGCGATCTTTAGGATCGTTTTTTTGTATAAAAAACACCACCCCTGCCAAGTATCTTGGCAAAGGTGGTTTTAGTATCATTGCTTTTTAATTCAATCTTTGTGCACTACGGCGTAGGATAGTGACGGTGTAGCATATCCATCGACATTGTCGACTCCGAGTACTCCACCAACGAATTGCATTGGCAGTTCTTCTTCAAAATAATGCCAGATGAATGGCGCTACTGAAATCTGAGTTGGAATTGAACCAACAGCAATGCCGTAGTTGCGGAAGTTCGGCTCTTTTTCCCAATCGTATAAAGTTTCATGTTTAGGATGGATAGTTCCAGCATCGGCAGGTCGGTTGCCATAAGCTTCTTGAGGTGCGGTCTGGACATAGTTCACGAAAGCGGCAATCCAACCATTAAACAAGTCTGTACCGGATTCACTGTTAAACTTGTACAGTGAAGACCAAAACTGGGTATCCAACGGTTCTCCAGATGCTTGCTGTTCAATCTTTCGGAGCACTGGCAAAAGACTGTTGAAATATGAACCCAGATGATCCTGAAAAGATGAAGACAGGCGCTCAGCCGATTCACAAAGCTTTGAATAATCTGCTGCCTCGCCCAGAAGCCGAACTCTTGGCAATCCACACATAGTTTTCGTGTGGAAATCGTAAAATTTTCGCACTGTACTCATAAAAGCTACCATAGTAGTAGCATTCGTTTCTGAGGTAGAGGTTGAGAAAAGAGGCAAAAAATTTGGCATGAGGTTACTCGGAACATGATCGCGCAATTTGATGTCGAATTGTTCCAAGACTTGATGCCAAGGACTGTTCGGATTGCCTTTTCGCAGGGCGTCGTTGCGAATATCGATCCGCACCTTTTCATTTGATGTGGAAAAAAGATGCCGATAATGTTCGGGGTGCAGATTGACAGTGGTGGCAACCTCGTTGACGATCAGATACATCAGCACTTCCGGTCGGAGTGCCAAGGGACAATGATCTTTGAAACATTGATGCACAGAAAGAAAAAACAGGCTGGTTGGATAATATACTCCCCATGGATAACAAAAATTTGGACGACCTAAATATTCGATTTTTGCACCAGGCATCACGGTGGCCAGATATTCGGCAGTCGGCTTCATTTCTTCTGAAAGAGGATTTGGATTAATATATGCGGAATCATCCGAATGTCTTTTCAAATTCAACTTCACGTCTAAACAAACAGAAACAGTAATCGGCAATGTGTTTGTTTGCATTGAACATCTCCTTATGTTTTTCAGATAAATTTTATTGAACAACGCTTCTTTTCTCAGTTATTCAGATATTTTTTATTACTATCACGGTCCTCCTTATTTTGTTAAATGAACGCTCGAAACATCTAATTTATTAAACACTCCAGTGTAACATATAAGTAAAACATATATTTTTAAAATTGTCCAGTCTTTTTTGTATCTTTTTTGTATCTCCATTAGAGGCGTTTTGAGATATGTTTGCAATAAAATCATAACCAAGCTACACTTCCCTAAATAAGTAAAAAATGATTTTGAACTCTCTGGCTGATCTGCCTGCTCGCCTCGGTATTTTCGTCTAAAAAAATACCACAAAAAGTCAACCAAGCCTAGTTTCCAAACGGAACACTAGGCTTGAATTAATTTTTATTAAGTTTAATATAAAAAACCCGAGAAAACGTTAATTTGTTTCTCGGGCTTGAGTATATGGGACTCATTAGCTCATCAAGCAATTTCAGGACAAGCTGTTTGTGCTTCAAAATTAAATCTCACTGGCGGAGGATTAGCTCCATTATTCTTAAGGTTCTGCGCACAATCATCGCAGAGATCAATCCCTGCATAGATATGCGTAGCAGGTTTCATGCAATGAATTCCAGACCTAAGAGATGTCCTACATGGATTCTCTGGCATCAGTCTGTCAACGATTTTTTCTAGATGCACTATATTAGCATCTTTCTGTTGAATTTCATTCATCTGACTTCTTATTCGGATTTTAAGGAACGATCTGCTGATCAGCGTTACGAACAACATTATGCTTACAATCACCAACAATAAATTTATTCCAATTTCCATAGCAACCCCCTATCATTTGATTAGAAAAAATAAAAAACGCCCCTTTAAATCCTCTTTTAAAAAAACTAATGAAATAAATATTGCTAATTTATTCTGTCGGAGATGAGGGATTTCCTCATCATTCACTCGCCGTCGCTCATTCATTCTTTGCCCTGGGTAGCGCCAAACGCTCTTTGCTCGCGTTTGTCGGCGTTCATTGCAATAATTTTTTGCTAAAAATTATTTTATTCACTTTCTACCCGTTCGAATCCCTGCTCAAACTAAATAAAACCTAAAACATACTCTAGACCGAGTACATTTTGATTTTATAAGTTGGAGATGAGGGATTCGAACCCCCGATGACGGGATCAGAACCCGTTGCCTTACCGCTTGGCTAATCTCCAATGTTAATTTTTATATTTTGCTACTCCTTAATTTATTAGGGAAAGCTTTACTTTAAAATTTAAGCACCCCCCATGTCCCGATAAAAATCGGGATGCCTTACCTACTTGGCCCGTCTCGCTGAGGCTTGCCGAGGCGGACTAATCTCCAATACGTTTTTAATCATAACTGAACTATTTAATTTTGAAAAGGGTTGGATAAAAAAACTGAGGTGCTGTATGAAATTTCACACAACACCTCTATGATTCTTACGCTACCATTAGCCAAGCGCCAATCCTCTTTCGCGCTTTAGACTCATTCCCTAAATTCAGGAACCTGGCACCGTATCTGCCATTTCTCCGAGAAACAACTTCAATTTCAATGGGCTGGTAAAAAACATCTTTTCTCACCATATTCAAAGGCAGTTCAATATTAATTTTAGTCTTAGGAAGGATATTTAGTTTTTCTCCCTTAAATGAAAGGCCATCCAAAGAAAGATCTAAGATAGACACCTGGGTCGTTCCTATGTTCATCTTTTCTCCATATTCTTTTCGGTGACCTTTTCTCCAATTAACTTTAAATGGGGTTTTTTCTTTGCAGCTTGGACATCTCCATCTTATTCTATGCACATCGGGGGGAGCTACCGATTCTTTGATAAATTTACAGTTCGGACAACTTGGATAAATTTTATCTTCGTCTTCCACATGCAAAACCGTCACTTCCTTATTTATCATTTCTCTTTCCTTTCTCAAAAATATTATATAAAAACAACTATCCTTACGCAGAAACTTAATTATAGCATGAAAAACAAAAACAGTCAAATTTAGTGACCGTAACTCCTCACTGACCGCTTTAACGGCAAAAGCAAGTTTGTCTTTGCGACTCGCCTCGCCAGCTCAGCGAAGCGGGGGTAATCCGAAACTAATCTCAAACGAGACTGCCACGCAATTTGAGTGTATTCAAATTACTCGCAGAGACACCTACTAAAGCAAAGGATCTTCTTATTATTAAAGTTAAATCAAAGCAAGACAATAATGAATAAAGATTTTGACTTTTGACTTTTGAACTTATTACACATATTGATGAATTTCTAGGTCATTATTATCCAAAGTAATATAATTGGCTGGGATATCCGTCCAACAGCCGCAATTATAATAATGCACGTCCCCCTTATTTAACTCCATTGCCTTATGCGTGTGACCACAAAAAATATAATCCACCTGCATTACTCGCCCATAAATAATCGCCCGGGAAGCCACTTTTTTGGAAATCCTGAGCCAGCCTTTGCTCTTTCTTTTAATCGCCCGGCTAACTCTTTTGTCTTTAAAATCAAACAGCTGAATTAACTTATAAATCTGATTAGCCAAAAAACTTATCACCGCATTATTAACCAAAAAGTTATCAAATTGATGACCATGAATCGCGAGATATTTTTTATTCTGATATTTCCATTTGTAAACATTGCGCACTCGCACGTCCGTGAGACTAGTAAAAAAATCCGTCAGCCCCGCATCGTGATTGCCGGCTACCCAAATCACTTTTGAGCCTCGAGAAATATCCCCAATTAAAGATAACAATTCCCAATCAAATTTATTTAACTTTCGAAAATTTAAACTTTCAAAAATATCTCCCAGAAGAATTAATTTCTTAAATTTAAAACTGCGCAAAAACTTAATCAAATCCTCGCTGCGGCTGACTTTCGAGCCCAAATGAAAATCGGAGATAATAAGAGTGTGGGTTTTATTTTTTAGTTCTTTTTGCATT
>LBQR01000041.1 GCA_000990945.1 Candidatus Moranbacteria bacterium GW2011_GWF2_35_54 | reverse complement strand
AAAATTAAGAAAAAAAATAAGAATAGTTTGGATAATAATCTCTGTTTTGGCCGTGGTTTCGATGGTGGGATTTTTAATTGCCCCAGCTTTTACAGGATACTAGTACCACATAAGCTTAGCTTGTATGGTCTGCTGAAATTAGTTTATTTTCCTTTTATTGGGAAAATTGTTGTCACATATTGAGTTTGAGCGAGTGCGGTATCGGGATTATTTTTTAAAATTATATGTTAGCGTTATAAGATAATGAAAATTGCAGTTTTATTGGGAGTGTTGGCTTTTTTTTCTATTCCTGCTTTGAAAGAAATCAGAAGATCGAAGATTATTGAAAACGAAATCAGCAGTTTGGAATTAGAGGCAGAAAATTTAAATGCTCAAAATAATTTTTTAAAAGAAAAAATAGAATATTTGAAGTCTGATTATTATAAAGAAAGCGTGGCCAAAGATAGATTGAGCTTGAGAAATTTGGGGGAAAAATTGGTAGTCGTGCACCCAAGTCAAAAGGTGCTGGGCGCTTCTGATAAATTAGCAGAAGCGGATGAAGCAAAAAACGAAGAGGATAAATATCAACACAATTTGCCCAATTATGAAAAATGGTGGAGTGTCGTCAAAGGGAAGTGAGTATTTGTCAATAATATTAATTATTCTAGTAAAATATGGGTACCAATAGAAAAAGCAAAAAAGAAACAACTGAAAAAATTAAAATTACGACGCTAGTGTATGGTGTTGCAATTTTTGTCGTGGCACTTTTTCTTATCGGAGCTGTATTTATTTATCGATTCAATTCTTCCAGAAGCGTGCCTAATTATATCTATAACAGAGTCTTCCTCCCAGCTGTCATAATTGACGGTTTCAATTTTATATCAATCGGTTCTATTAATCAAAATTTAATTTCCATAAGAAAATTTTATGAGAGCCAAGATTTTTCCTCTCTAGGTTTGCGATTTGATTTTAATACGGATGACGGCAAGAAAAGATTGAAAATAAGGGAAAAAGAACTAATGAATAAAATGATTGAAGATAGGGCGATTGAGATTTTGGCCAGAGAGAGAGGCGCTAATGTAACAAAAAAAACAGTTGCCGATAATGTAAGCAGGAAAATGGATGAATATGGAAACACTAATTCAATAAAAGAAAATTTACATAATTTATACGGTTGGACAGTAAATGATTTTGAAAATAAAATAGTGAGGCCGAGTCTGTACAAAGACGCGCTAGAACAGTGGATGGCGGAAAATGACGGAAAAGATCAGAATGAAAAATCCAAAAATAATGCCCAGAGTGCTCTAGAAAAAATAAAGACAGGCGGGGATTTTGAAAAGATAGCCAAAGATATTTCTGAAGGAGGGACAGCTGATACGGGAGGCAAGCTGGGATGGTTCAAAGAAGATCAGATATCTTTGGAGCTAAAAGATAAAGTTATCGCTCTAGAGAAAGGGGATTTTAGCGATGTTTTGGAAAGTAAATTGGGATATCATTTGATAAGATTAAATGACACTAAAGAAGTTGAGGGAATTAAAGTTTATGAGATAAGCCAAATATTTTTCCCCAAAGCCTCGTTTGCGTCCTGGCTGGATAGAAAAATTAAAGAGATGAAAGTGGTTGTTCTGTTGGAGGAATATGAGTGGAACGAAGAAGAGGGATTAATTAGATTTAAGGACAAAAAAATGGAAGAATTCGAAGAAGAATCACTGAATAAGGCGGAAAAAGACGCTTCGCTCCTAACTTTGTAGCTTTATTGCTGATAATCTGCTATTATATAAAAAGTAAAAGTGTAATTAATTTTTTTAAAAGTTATTTTTTGAGAGCATAAAATACTCTTGAAAAATAGAACATTAATATGTCAAAAGTTAAGGTTAACGAAGATTTGTGTATTGGTTGCGGAACATGCGAGGCGATTTGCCCTAGCGTTTTTAAGATGGATACAGAAAAAGGAAAATCAACTGTTATCGCCCAAGAATGTGGAGATTGTAATTGCCAAGAAACCATAGATAGCTGCCCTGTGAATGCCATTTCTTTTGCAGAATAAGCAATCAAGCAATGAGGTATCTTAGAACCTGTTTTTAATTTTTTTCTATTTGTTTTGTGTTTCTATATTTGCCAGCTATATTTCAGTCGCTTATTGTTAGCCTTATTTTGGAATTAATGCTTCTTCATAGGGGATTTTTTTGGATTTATTTTGTTGTTTTTTTAGCCATATCTTTAATTTCTTTTAGGATATATTCCAAAGTTTGGTCAGGATGGTTTATTGCTGGAATATTTTATGCCTCTATTTGGGCGATTCTGCATCTGATAGATTATGACGTCGAGAGGCATATTTTTATAGCAATTGGCGCTTTGGTGAATTATTTTTTGTTATTCGGAATTTATCGAATAGCAAAAAAGCCCGATAGTGAAACGGCCAAGAGTATTATTGCTATGTCAAATATGGCGGTTATTTTCTTATTTTTTTCGGCTTCTTATGGAGTTTACTTGAACTTTGATATTCCTTCTTGGCTTTTGATGACTTTCTATTTTTTTAATATCGCCTTGATCAGTTATCAATATTTCGTGTTAATCGGAGAAGAAAACAAAAGAAAAGTACTGGTATATAGTTTGATTTTGGGATTTGGAGTTTTAGAAATGGGTTGGGTGATAAATTTTTGGCCATTTGGGTATCTAACTACAGGAACCATATTGCTGATGTTTTATTACATAATTTGGGATTTGTCCCAAAATTATTTTAAGAATATATTATCGGTAAAAAAAGTTTTAGTGAATCTGATATTCTTTATGATTGCCAGTAGTGTAGTTTTGTATAGTTCAATATGGTTGCCTAATATTTAAATAAAAGTAAGCAAGCTTAAATAAAAAGTAACCCCAGTTAAATAGTGCGGATTACCGCAATTTAACGGGGCAAACGAAAAAATGAAAAAAAAATCCTTAAAAATATTTCTAATTATTATTTTAATAATGTTTTTTGGCTGGGTGGGCAATTTGTTTCTTAGTAGATATCTGACACCCGCACTTGTTAAATCAAGACTTTTTTCCAGGTTGGAAATTTTTAATAATGACAATAAAAATACTACTATTATAAATAAAACAGAAAAAGTCGTTATTCGAGAAGATAACTCTATCAGTGAAATAGCTTCAAACGCAGCATACGCTGTGGTAGACATTCTTTCTTTTGAAAAAAATGTTGATTTGAAAAAAAATGTTTCTTTGCCAAGTAGCGCTGAGGAATACTCAAGCGGATTGAGCGGAACGGGAACAATTCTGACCAATGATGGCGTAATTGTTACATACAGAACTAATATTATAGAAAAAAATGCTAATTACAAAGTGGTTGCTTTGGGAGGAAATGTTTTAGATGCGACTCTTTTGGGAGTGGATGATTTTGCAAATCTCGCTTATCTAAAAGTGGAAGGGTTTAATTTGACTACAATACCTTTTGCAGGTAGTAGTATGGATAATTCAGGCAAAAAAGTGATAGTTATCGGGGGTTTGTCGGGCTTGCAGAGAGTTTATCTTACAGAAGGAATACTGAGCGGTTTTGATGAGGATTTTAGTCTGACAGGCGCTGGCATATCGTCATCTGAAAAGTTGGAAGGAGTTTTAAATGTTGATTTCAATGAGTCTGATAAATATGTCGGCGGGCCAATTATCAATTATAGCGGAGAGCTGTTGGCGATAAATGCGAAAATTAAAATTGACAGTGCTGATAAATATTTTCAGATTCCCATTGAAATAATCAAGGATTCAATGCAAAAAGTTGTGGAAAATAGAATTGAGCAAGCTGCCAAATTGGGCATTTATTATGTTTCTGTAAATCCATTTAATAAGAATCTGAAAAACCTCCCATCAGACAAGGGAGCCTTGATTTATTCTTTAGCAGGCAAACAAGGTTTGGCAATTATAGCTGGAAGTCCTGCAGAAAAAGCGGGATTAAAAATCAATGACTTGATTTTGTCTATTGATGGGAATGAGATTAACCCCATGCAT
Organism: Candidatus Moranbacteria bacterium GW2011_GWF2_35_54; assembly: GCA_000990945.1. Taxonomy (GTDB): domain Bacteria; phylum Patescibacteriota; class Minisyncoccia; order Moranbacterales; family UBA9337; genus UBA9337. The sequence continues at coordinate 3,240 of LBQR01000041.1, read as the reverse complement.
CCCTTATCAAATTTTGTTAATCAATATGAAGAGGGCAATTCAGCGGTACTGGGTATTTTGAGAGGTGAGGAAAACATTGAAATAACCGTAGAATTTTAATTTTATTCAAAAATCACTTTTTGTGTTAAAATTGATTTAGCCAGTAGAGTTAGGAAAATAAAAAGCTAATTATGAAAAAAAAACCAAAGAACAAGAATAGCCAAGAAAATCAAGATAGAGAGGAAAAATTTAACTTGAATTTGAAAAATAGCGTTAAACGGGGGATTGCTGTCGTTCTTTTGTTTTTGTTAACTATTCTTTTTTCTTTCGGATTTTTTGGTGCTGGCGGTTCTTTTGGACATTTTTTGGATAAAATCGGGGGTATAATTTTCGGTTGGGGAAAATGGTTATTCCCAATAACGTTGTTTCTGATGGCTGTTATTTTGCTTTATAAGAAAAAAACTGTTTTTTATGTGGTTAAAATAGCTGGGCTGGCGGTTGTTTTTTTAAGCTTGCTGGGTTTTTTTCATATTTTTTATGAATACAACATATTGGCAGAAGTGGCAAAAAATGGACAGGGCGGGGGGTATATCGGATATTTCATAGCCTGGTCTTTGATAAAGCTGACAGGCAAGATCGTGGGGATTATTTTTTTGGTGGCATTTTTTTCTATCGGTGTAATGATCGCTTTTAATTTTTCTTTAGTGGAATTCTTTATTAATTTATTTAAGAAAAAAGAATCTGAAGAAGTTGCAAACAAGAAGGATTATGAAAATATTGTTGATAATGAAAAAAATAATTTAGAAAAAGAGGAAGTTGAAAATATCGGAATAACAGAGTTAATCGACGAAGCGGATTTGGGGTGTAATATAAAAGAAGTAAAATTTGTAGAAGGTCCAAGCGCGGCTGAAATTGATGAAGAGGAAATTATAGGTGGCGAAGAGAAAGGTTTCAATATTAAAAGCACATCTTTTGAAAGTAAAACCAAGAATATTAAACCCAATAAAGCAAGTAAGATCTCTTCGGGTCCTTGGAAGCTACCCTCGCTTACATTGTTGGATGAATCTACCGGAGAGGCTTACAGCGGAAATATTGATGAGAACACTGATATCATCAAAGATACTTTTTCTAATTTTGGAATTGCCCTAGAAGATGGCGGAGTAAAAATAGGGCCGGCTGTTACTCAATACAGTTTCCGCCCCGCGGTGGGAGTTAAATTGAGCAAAATTGTAGCGCTCGGAGATGATTTGGCTTTAGCTTTGGCGGCTCATCCGATTCGAATTGAAGCGCCTATCCCAGGAAAGTCTTTAATCGGGATAGAAGTTCCAAATAAAAAATCAATCATGATTAGACTCAAAAATGCGCTGGAGAGTGAAGAGTTTAAAAATAGTAAATCGCCGTTGACATTGGCTCTTGGAAAAAACGTGGAAGGCAAATTTGTAGTGGCGGATTTGGGCAAGATGCCCCATTTATTGATTGCGGGAGCGACCGGAACTGGAAAAAGTGTTTGCATAAATTCAATAATTTTATCTTTGCTTTTCCAAAATTCGCCCGATGATTTAAAAATGATATTGGTTGATCCTAAGCGCGTAGAGCTTTCTCTTTATAATAAAATTCCACATCTATTATCGCCGGTTATCACAGACAATAAAAAAGTAGTTAACTCATTAAAATGGGCGGTGCGCGAAATGGAAGAGCGTTATAAAATTTTAGAAGCAGTCGGATCGCGAGATTTGGAATCTTATTCTCAGAAATTTAAAAAAGGAATGACTCGGGATGTTATTGATCCTGACACAAGCGAAGTAGTAAAAGAAGAATTGAAAAAATTACCCTTCATCGTCATTGTAATAGATGAGCTGGCGGATTTGATGGTTTCACATGGTAAGGATGTTGAGGGCGCGATAATGCGACTGGCTCAGATGGCTAGAGCGGTAGGCATTCATTTGATTATTTCTACCCAAAGGCCAAGCGTGGAGGTTTTAACGGGTATTATTAAAGCCAATATTACAACCAGAATCGCCTTGCAGGTGGCAAGCCAGATTGATTCTAGGACAATTCTTGATATGCGAGGAGCGGAGAATTTATTGGGCAAAGGTGATTTATTATTTTTATCTTCGGAGTCTCCTAAACCCAGGAGGTTGCAAAATTCTTTTGTATCAGAGAATGAAGTAAAGAGAGTGGTTGAATATATAATAGATCAGGCAGACAGAGTTTACAAGAAAGATGAAGATGATGATATTGAAGAAGAATTGCTCGGCGATGCAAATGGTAAAAATATTGCGGCGGGAAATAATTTTGGACAGGTCGATTTTTCTATTCCTCAAGATAATGAGGATGAGGATGCTATTTATGATGAAGTGAAAGAATTTGTTTTAAAATTAGGAAAAGCCTCTGCTTCACTACTGCAAAGAAGATTTAGAATTGGTTACAATCGAGCGGCTCGATTAATTGACAGCTTAGAGAATGACGGCATCGTAGGAGGAGCAGACGGATCTAAACCGAGGGAGGTTTTGCCGGGTGGAAATATTTCAAACAGAAACAAGGAGGCTGTTGATAACAATAAAGACACGGAAGACATAACTCAAGAGCAAAGGGAAAAATGGCAGATTTAGCGGACACTATATATGGGCGTTTAATTTGAATAAATTAAATTTTTCAAGTTTAGATGCTTAATCATTTATTACAAACTTTTCACCAATATTCCATCCGCTTTATTTATCTAAGGAGTCTTCATGAATGGTTCAAAGCTTGTAATAAATGATTAAGCTAAATACGAAAAAAGTATCTAATTCGTATATTCGTATAAATTCGTAATTCGTAGAGAAAAACCATGAACGGATTTAAAGTAAAAAAAATTCAATCCTTAACCCTGGGGGAAAAGATGCGCCGAGCTAGAGCTGAGAAAAGGATCGGGTTGCCCGAAATAGCAAAAAATACTAAAATTCAATTAGAATATTTAGAGTTTTTGGAAAACGGAGATTACAATAAGTTGCCAGCTAATGTTTATGTAAAAGGCTTTCTAAAAAGCTTTGCTGATTATTTGGGGATAAACGAAGAATATTTGATAAAATCATTTAATAAGGAGAAAAGCATTCAGCAGAACATAGCGGGCAATAACGCAGAAAAGCATACTCCGAATAAGATAAATCTGTATAAATTTTCAATAACTCCTAAAATAATTTCCATTTTTTTTGTTTCATTATTTTTTGTGGTTTTGTCTGTTTATTTATTTAAAAATTTAAATAATTTCGTATCTAATCC
>LBQR01000040.1 GCA_000990945.1 Candidatus Moranbacteria bacterium GW2011_GWF2_35_54 | reverse complement strand
GGGAAATGAAAAAAATTTTTTCTGCTGTGGCGAAACCATATCGGCCAAGTCTGACAGCAAAACATTTTATAGAGAGGTATGCGATGAGTAATGTTGCGAACCGACCAACAGAGCAAGAATTAGAATTGTCCAAGCAAATGTCAACAATTGTCGGAGCGAATCGTAGAATCATTGAAGCAGGCGGATTTTTTTTGTTTCAGAAAATATTTGATGATCCGAGATTCCGCAAAGATCTAATTGCGTTCGCTAAGGATTATGCCCCGAGTGCGCTCAGTTATGGCGAGCTACTCAAATGGTTTCAAGACAACAAGCTGGAGAGATTTCTTTCCACCGGCAGTCTTGAAAAAAGTATCAAGGAGCAGGAATTATTTTACCAAAAGTTTTACGGTGAAGAGTTCCGCATCGATCGCAAGAAGATTTTTGTCGATGCCAGCAGACTCCCCGCGATCAAGGCAGGACTTGAAGTCAGCAGTATAAAATATGCTGAAATCAAGGCTACTCCTGACGTTTTGTCGGAAGCAGAAATGCGAATGACGGAAGCCGAATTTTTCTTTGAGCGAATAATAAAACCGCTCAAGGAGGACTTCAAAATCTGGGCGGAAAAAAAAGGAACTGATCGCTGGACCAATCTGAGATTGGCAGAGCTTTTGAACCGTTGCAACCCAACGGAGCCTGAGGAGTTTGACGCCGAAGCTTTTAAGACGGATTGGGCGAAAGAAATAATTCGCATTATCGAAAGGAAAGGCGCTCCGTCGAGAGTTACAGCTGGCACTATGGAAATTATTTTCACCAGTAATTTGGTGAATATTCCTAGAGATAGTCACGCCAGACAACCGCTCTTACATTTCGGCTATTGCCAAAAATGTAAGGATACTTTCCCAAGCAGAAGGGATTATTTTAGAGAGCCAGCTTTTTTGTAAGGATAAAGTCTATCTGGCTCCTAATACCTGGGAATGGAGACGGGATTTGGTTGATCACAGAGACAAAAAAACAAGTCCCGATGCTTCGGTTGCCCACGCCTACTCCAATGACCGCGAGTTCTGCCTCCGCTCCAGCAATGCCGACCGCTCCTATGACGACGACCGTTTGCGTTTTGCCCTATAGAGCTTCGGGGAGAATGGAAGGATTTTGGATTAGTTTCGCAAAGCGAAACTAAGGAGTTTGGATAAAAAATTTTCTAAACCCCGACCTGCGATGAAATACTCGCAGGTTTTTTTATGGAAAAAAATTTTTAAAGTTGGAAAAGATATGTTAAAATAAATTCGAGCTTAGAGAGTGCTCGTACGCGACGCTCTCCTCATAACAAAACCCGAAGTTCAGCGCGTTTCCAGGGGCGGAGAATAGTGAAATTTATATTAGCGTCCAAGCAGAGGCCAAAAAAATGGCTATGAAAAGCAGAGCAATCTTCTTTTTGAAATTACGGATGGAAATAGCGCTACAATGCTTCAGTTGCCAACGCCAACTCCAATGACCGCGAGTTCTACCTCAACTCCAACAATGCCGACAACTCCAATGACAACAACCGTTTGCGTTTTGCCCTAACACTTTGGGCTTTTTGTTTTTTTGAGCCAGCTACCAATTTCTCTACCAATAGAAACAATAATTTCCATTTGGGAAGAATGCCAGCCTGGAGAAATAAACTTTTTATCTACAGCTAGGCGTAAAGATTTTTTGAACAAATCAAAATTAGCGCTGGCCAGTGGAAGATAAATAGGATTGTGAATTGAAGTTAAAGTGGCTTTGTGCGTCTCGTTTAAAAAATGTAAAATTTCTTTCCCCAAAAAATTCCTATCCATTTGGGGAAAATTTCTTACACGATCATAGCAACTACTATATAATTTTTCTAATTCAGCGAATAACTTGGGCTGATTATTTTTATGAGTGATGATATTATTGTTAATAATTCCATTGGGGGGGGGGTCTTAATAGGAGAGTAATTTGTCATAATGTTTTTGAAAAAATTATTAGTTTAGAAAATTTGTTTTTGGCTTGGCGGGAGTTCAGCAAAGGGAAAGTAAAAAAGTTGGATGTCCTGGAATTTAAAGCCAACTTGGAAGATAATATTTTTTATTTGCACCAATCGCTAAGAAATAAAACTTATCAACATTCTTATTATAGCGCATTTAATGTCTATGATCCAAAATTGAGAAAGATTCATAAGGCCACAGTTGTAGACAGGGTTTTGCATCATGCAATTTATCAAATTATTTATTCTATTTTCGATAAAAATTTCATCTACGATTCATATTCTTGTCGAATGGAAAAAGGCACGCACAGAGCTGTCGAAAGACTGGAAAAATTCACTAGAAAATTGAGTCGAAATAATAAGAGAAATGTATTTGTTTTAAAGTGTGATATTAAAAAGTTTTTTGATTCCATTAATCAAGAAATTTTGCTAGAAATAATTCGAATAAAAATACAAGACGAGAATGTATTATGGCTGATTGAAAAAATAATCAAAAGTTTTCCATCAGGCCTGCCTCTAGGGAATGTCACTAGCCAGATTTTTGCCAATATTTATCTAAATGAGTTGGATCAATTCATAAAGCACCAATTAAAAGAAAAATATTATTTAAGATACTGCGATGATTTTATAATTTTATCTGAAAGCGAAGAACAGCTGAAAAATTTAATTCCACAAATTTCTTTATTTCTCCAAGAAAAACTCCAACTTACGCTTCATCCGAATAAAATTAGTATTCGAAAATATCATCAAGGCATTGATTTTTTGGGTTATGTAATTTTGCCATATTATAGAACTTTAAGGACGAAAACAAAAAAAAGGATGATAAGTAAGTTGCTACTGAAGCATAAAATGTATAGGGAAGATTTGGTTTCCGAAGAATCTTTTGAGCAGAGTTTGCAATCTTATTTAGGGGTATTGAGGCATTGTGCGGGATGGAAAATTGAGCGTTTAATTAGACAAAAAGCCTCAGATAAACTATAGTAAATATAGACAATTTGTACTATTTTTCACCCCCTCTTAATCTCTGCCGGCAGGCAGGTCCCCCTGCGCCACCGCTGAAGCTAATGCGACACGCGGTCAGAGAGAGGGAGAGGGGAACGCGTAAATTTTAACTAAAAATTTGAATAAAATGGTAAATATTAAGATAAAAAAGATTTTTTTCTGGATTTTGGTGGTGATATTTTTATTAATTACTCCCTGCATCGTTTACTATGCAATGGGATACAGGTTTAGTATTGAAAGAGGAATATTTATTTATTCCGGCTCAATTACTTTAAAACCAACGCCCAAGGAAATCGAAGTTTTTATTGATAATAAACAAGTTTCCACAGGGATAGTAAATTTTTTGAATTATTCTTACCATATGGGTTCGATTTTGCCAGGCAAATATATGTTGGAAGTGAAATCCCCCGGTTACTTGCCCTGGTCCAAAGAAGTGCATGTGCATAGTGGAATTTCTACGGAGTTTTGGAATATTTTTTTGGCTAGAGAAAAATATACCAAAATACAGTATCCGATTAAAAACGCAGATAATTTCTTTGTTTCTCCGGACGGAAAGAAAATCGCAGTGGTGGAAGCCAGTGGCAATGGAGTGGATGTGAAAATATTGGATATAAAAAAGGAAGAAATTTTATATAGTTTTCCTTTTGAAAATTATAAATTTTCCAAAAATAAAAAAGAAAATATCGAATGGTCTCCTAAGGATGGAAGATTAATTGTTCCTTTGGAGAAAGATGGCAGTGAAGAATATTTCATAATCAATATCGGCAGTGAAGAATCTTACAGTTTAAATAGTAAAATAAATCAACAAAATATCAGAAAACTTAGATGGAGCAGTGATGATAGAAATACGTTGTTTTATATTTCTAAAGATAAGCTTTTCAGGGTGGACTTGGATAATCCTGAAGATATTTTAGAGGTGGCGGATAAAATCGCCGGCTATGATTTGAGCGGATCTAATCTGTATTATTTTTCCAAAGAAAATGGAATAATTTATGGGAAAAATATCAGTGGCAGGGGGCAAGCTGAGCAAATAACCACAGAAGTCGTCGGAGCCCAAGCAGGCGATGACTTGGAATTGATAGTTTATGATAAAGACAGAATTGTGGTTATTTCTCAAGATAAAAAATTGTATCTCTATAATCATGGAGAACTGAATACGGAAATAAAAGAATTAGGAAGCGGAGTTTTGGGCGTGCATTTTTCTAACGACGGGAAAAAACTGGCCTTTTGGAACAACAATGAAATATCTGTTTATTTTGTGAGAAAATGGGAAACTCAACCCAGCCGGGAAGAAGGCCAGAAGATTGATATTGTCCGTTTTTCGCAGGCGATAGGCAATGTTAGCTGGCTTAAGGATTATGAGCATCTGATTTTCACTGCTGGTAGTCAAGTTAAGATAGTGGAGCTGGATAATCGATCGTTGAAAAATATAAATGATTTGGTTTCTTTTGATTGCGATAAATCCAAAGTGAATTATATCAATAGAGATGATAATATTTTCTTTATGGATAAGGCGGAAGATGTTTCTGGGCTATATTCAATCAGCTTAATAGAAGAGATAGAATAGCAAAATTATGGATAATTTTTTTCAATTGTGGGCCCCTTATTTAGTAAGTATTTTTTTGTTTTTAATTTTAGTGATTCTAAATGTGGTTTTGTTTTCTAAAATAAAAAAAATAAACCAATTGACGCAGGCATTTTTTTCCGGCAAAAAGGGAAAGGACTTGGAAGAAGTGATGGTCAATCAAGCTGGAGAAATCAAAAAGTTGGAAAAAGATATCAAGGAACTGTTTGATGGCTATGAAAAAATATATAACATCGCCGCCAAAGGAATTCAAAAAGTGGGAGTGGTGCGTTATAATCCTTTTCGGGATATGGGAGGCAACCAGAGTTTTTCGATTGCGATGTTGGACAGAAATAATGCAGGCTTAATAATTTCAACTTTAGCTACTCGAGATGGAGTGAGGGTTTTCAGTAAATCAATTATTGACGGAGAATGCAAGGAGTTCCCTTTATTAGAAGAAGAAAAAAAAGCCATTAAAATCGCCAAGACTTCAAAGAAAAGCCTTACGGTGTAGAATCTGGGAATCTGAGAATTTAAGAATTTGGGAATATGAGAATCTAGGAATTTGGGAATGGGATTTAAGATATACGATTTAAGATTTAGGAAATAAAAAATTTACGTACATATGTACGTAAATTTTTTATTTAGTAATTAACGGATTAACGAGTTAACGAATTATGAAGAGAATAAAATGGTATGTCATTTCGACCGAATAAATTTTTGTACTCAAAAATTTAGAAGTGGAGAAATCTTAGCTAATTTTAACCACAGTTTCTTAAATTCCCAACTTTCTAAATTCTCAAATTCTTGCTTTATAAACCCATTATTCCTTGACAACCCACTGCCCCCCCCTATAAGCTAAAATAAGTTCTTTAAAATTTAAAAAGGAGGTGATGACATGAAACATAAAACATAGAGCATAGAGCATATGACATAGAACATAAATCAATGAGATAAAAGTCTAAAAACAACAAGAGGAGTAAAAAATGAAAAGATTTATTCTAGTAACTTTGTTTCTGAGTTTTTTTGGATTTATTTCATCTGCTTTTGCTTTCGACCCACCTTTTCCATTGCCCTATACTTATAATGGCGTAACTTTCGATAGTTTTATTGAAATTGATCAAGATGTTTATACTGGTAAAATACAAGCATACTATTCAGGCAACTGTCAAAACTTGGATTATCCTGCAAATCCTCGCCATTATTCTGGCAACATTCATTTCTGTGGCTATAATTTATTAATTCGAAGTTATGCTTGGGGCGGTCAATATAGTGCTTGGCAGTTTACGCCCAATACGTTCTTTGCTTCGACGGAAAATTATGCTAGTGTTAGTTCCAGTCTCTCTCACTCTTCTCGTGATGTCGTTGAATATCCAAATTTTTCAGGATGTGGAGAGGATAATATAAATAACTGCACTGTTTGGAAAACTGTTGATGTTTTTCCCGACAAAGCATTGAGCATTACTCGCAGTCCTGAAGTAGGTGGTGGAGTAAAAATTACTCCTCCTCTCGGCCTTCCATATTATTATTGTGGAATTGGCAGTTATATGGATTGTGAATTTGATGTAGATTACAATGCTCAAGTGACTCTCGAAGCTCAAGCTAATGACGGCTATGCTTTTAGCCATTGGGTAATCAACAGTCAAACCATGGGAGATACCGATGGCACAATCCCAATTTCGATGAGTGAGGATAAGAATGTGGTGGCGGTGTTTTATCTGGATATGAAGCTTCCATTGTCGGGAGGGAAAAGCTGGTTATTGTCTGTTGAGGCGGGCGGGCAAAGACAATGCAATCTGGGCGTAGATTCTTATCATACCGATACTGGATATTATGCATTTGACTTTACCGATAACACTTCTGAAGATGGTCATCTTGAAGGTACTGACGTCCCAATTCGTGCTGCGTTAGGCGGATTTGTGGATTTTGCTGGCGGAGATCCGAATGATAATGGTTGGGGATACAATGTAGTCATTGACCATGGAAATGGGTACAAAACTCGATACGCTCATTTAAAAGATGCGCCGACTGTATCTGGAACTATACAACAAGGAGATCAGGTGGGCATTATGGGTGATACTGGAAATAGTTACGGCATTCATCTCCATTTTCAAATTTATTATGAAAATGATAGTAGCTTGAGTAATGAGGGAATTGTATTTGTTCGACTTGAGAATTCTGCTTTAGGTGGTTATCAAGTCGGGTGCAATGAATTCTATCTATCAACCAACAACTAAGGAAGTAATATTTGTAGAATATTAAAAGGCGGACATCCAATGTGGTGTCCGCCTCTTTTATTTGCAAAATCTTTGATTTAATTAAGCTTCAAAGTAGAAACAATTTTATTGAAAATTTCCTTATCAGAATTATTTTCTATTTTCATTATTATTTCAAATCGCGCTTTATTTATATCAGAAAAAACAATACCCGCTTCCGTTTGTCCATTTTCAGCGACATATCCGCCAAGAGTATCATTGACTATTCCTTCAAAAATATAGCCATTATAATTATTTATTTTTATTGTTTTTTGTTGCTTGTTATTATGTTTAACCTCTCTGGGAAGGGTATCTGGTGATAATATTTCTACAAGCATTATTTTACCACTTTGTTTACAAGTCGTTCTATTTCCATTAAACTCCCCATTACATTCTCTGGAATATTTATCTTTTGAGAAAAATGGAATATCGGATCCATAACCTCCACTTATATCACCTTGATTAAACCAAGTTTTAGGATATTTAAAACTAAATTTTAATTTTAAGCTGCTATCTTGACTATCAAAATTTTCCCATTCAGAAATATTTAATATATCTATGTTGCTACATATTCTACTCCAATCCTGTACACAATTTTGCTTTTCTTCACACCAAAAAGATCCATTTGATATCAAACAGTTATGTTCATCCCTTTCTTCTCCTAACTTTTTCTCTTCTCCTTGTTTCACTTCTTTTTTATTTCCCAATCTTGGATTATCCAAAACAACATTATTTTGATTTTGCATTTCTTCTTTTTTATTTGAAGCTAGGAAAGAAAAACCTAGAGCTATTACAACAGCCAAGATTATTAAACTTCCTGCAATAGTTGATATTTTTTTATTCATCATTTTTGTTTTTTAACCTGTCAGTTGCGACTGACGGGTTTTATTAAAGTTTTTTAGATGGTTTTATTATAACAAATAAATTTAAAAAGGGTAAGAATTTGGGAATGGGATTTAAGATTTAGGAAATAAAAAATTTACTTACATATGTAAATAAATGGTTACGATTGTGTACATATCAAATAAATTTTTTTAAAACCCCCTCTGTCCTGCTGGACATCTCCCCCTTTGAGTACAAAGAGGGAGAGGGGGTTTGAAGATTTATTTTATTTTTTTGAAACTGACTTTGTAAACCGGTTCGTATTCGATTTCGTATTCGTCTTTGATGTGGATGCTCTGGCCGCTCATTAACTGACTGATGGCAATATCAGAAGCCATTTCATTTAAGGCTTTAATTTCATCGCTCAGTTCGTCCAAGCGAGGAGATTTATTGACTTCTTCTATCTTCTTTTTTTGGTCGCGCAATTTCTTGGCTTCTTCGGTTATTTTTTGGTAATTTCCATCGTTATCTAATAAATATTTGTATTCTCGGCTAATGTCTCGTTTTTCTTTTTTTAGTTTTTGGATTTCGTCAAAAACTTCTTGGATGTCTTTCATTTTTTTGTTTACCCACCATTAAATAATAAAGAGTACTTTGATTTAACGGAGTAAACCGTTAAATTGCGGTAATCTGCACTATTTAGCTGGGGTTACTTTTTATTTTAAATTGTTTACAAATCACAGAAATAATTCTAACATAGAAGAAAGGAAATTCAAAATTTGTATTATTAATTTCCAATCAATATTCAATGATTAAATTTTCAATTACAGGCCCCCGCCCCTTTAAAGGGGAGGGCTGGGGAGGGGTTGGAGATTTTATAAGTTTTAAAAAACAAAACCCCCTCTGTCCCGCTGGACATCTCCCCCTTGGGTACAAGATGGAGAGGGTGTAATTATTGTTTATCCTATGAAGATTTATTTAAAAATAACAATCTTAATTTTTTTGATTTTGGGCGGAACTATTTTTTATGCCCAAAAATCAGAGGAAATCAAATTGGGGGCGAGAAATATGCTTAAAAAAGCCAATCTTTTAACTGTCTGTGATGAGACTTTGTAACCCAAGATTTAATATTTCTAATGCGGATATAAAAAATGTCTTAGCTCAAGCAGAAAATGTTTGGGAAAAAGATTTAAATAAAAATGTTTTTGAGTACAAAGAAGGAGCGGAATTTAAAGTAAACTTTATTTTTGATGAAAGGCAACAGCGAACAGTTGAAGGAAATAATTTAAATGAGCAATTGGATAAATTGGAAGAGATTCAAAGCGATATATCTAAAGAATATCAAACGATTGAAGCTATCTATCAAAAAACATTGGCAACTTATCAAAAAAATATAAAAGATTATGAAAATAGAGTAGAAGAATTTAACGCAGAAATTAAAAAATGGAACAAAGAGGGAGGAGCGCCGGAAGACGAATATGAAGATTTAAAAAAAGAGCAAAAAGCATTAGAAAAATTGCAAGAGCAATTAGAGGCGGAAAGAAAAAAGATTAATGCTTTGGTTTTAAATTTGAATGAGTTGGCTAAAAAGGAAAATAAAACAGTGGGAAATTATAATGAAAAAGTTCAAACTTATAAAGAAAAATTTGGAGAAAGTACTGAATTTAACCAAGGAGAATACAATGGATTAGGCATAAATATATATCAATTTCATGAAGCGACTGATTTAAAATTGGTGCTAGCTCACGAGTTTGGACATGCTCTGGAGGTGGGGCATGTCGAAAATCCAAGTTCAATCATGTATTATTTGATGGAAAAGCAGGATTTGGAAAATATAAAATTAACAGGCGAGGATTTGGGGGCGATTAAGGGGATTTGTGGGATTGAGTAAGCTTAGCTCGTAACGTTAAGTATGTCATTTCGACTCGCCTCGTAAAGCTACTGCGAAGCGGGCCGTAGCGAATGTGGAGTGGAGAAATCTAAAATATTAAATTCTATACATAATTGAGATTTCTCCACTCGTATATTTTTGAGTACAAAAATATACTCGGTCGAAATGACATAGGAAGTTTTTATGCTTTAATGCTAATATGTTAATATGCTAAAATGATAACGTGTTAACATGCTAATATGCTAACAATGAAAACAAAAATAAAAATATTTAAATATGCAGAGCTGGTATTGATTTTTTTATCCGCAACATTCACTTGGCGGATGGCAGATAGTCTTTTCAAAGCAGCAGATGGCAGCAACTGGAGCTGGGTGATGATTTTTATCACTGCATTTTTTATCATCTGGTCTTTGGGCGCTATCGTAATAAGAGATACGCGGTTGTTTTTGGGCGCAACTATCTTGGCCCTGTTGGCGCAATTATTTTTTACAAGAAATATCGGGTCGCTTCTGGTAGTAGTTGTTTCTTTTTTACTATTGTATCTGGCGCGGATATTTATTCGACAAGAAATAAAGTTGAGATTAAAAGTGGATATTTGGAATTATTTGCGCGTTGGGAGGAGATTTCTTATTTTCGCGATTGCCTTGATGCTAGCTGGCCAATATTATTTTTCCAGCAGTACGCAGATAGCTTCAGAAAATTTACCAAAAATGAAGTTTAATTATAGTCAGGGTGGCTTTATGACAAAAGTAGTTTCTCTAGCGGATCCGAATTTGATAAAAGAAAATAATGAAGCCGTGACTGTGGATGAGTTTATTTTAAATAAATTTGAAGAAGAACTGAGAGTTGCGGGAAAATTAAATTCAGGTATAATTTCCAATGATATGCTTTATGGGCAGAGAGATGTTTTGCTAAAAGAGAGTCGCAAAGATATCTCTAAGATGGTAGAACGGGAAGTGGCGGGGGATGAAAAAATGGTGGATATTTTTTTGGAAGTTATCGGTAATAAGCTAGATAGTCTTTTGAATATTAATGCGGGTTATATGGATAAAAACATGCCAGTAGCACACTTGATATTCACAGTGGCGATATTTTTAGCTATTATGGGAACAGGAATGATTTTGAGTCTGGTGTTTATTTTTATGGTAGCAGTTGTATTTCGAACATTGATTCTTTTGGGATTGTTGGCTATTGATGAGAAAGCCGTTAATATGGAAGTGATAAGGATAGGATAAAACATGGAACATGTTAGCTCCGCCAGCTGGCGGATTAACATTAAAGCATAAAAACAATTTGTAATATATCATAAAAGTCATCAGTCAATAGTCATTAGAAACAATTTAAAGTTATTAAATTAAAAAATACAATGACTGTTGACCGATGACTTGATTACTAATTTTTCTAATTTATGTATAAAAAAATAGGAATAATAATTATAGGCATAGCGATAATTTCGATTATTTTATTTTTGCTGTCAGATAAAAGGGAAGATGGTGAAAATAACGTAGTTAATTTGGAAATTAAAAAAGGAGAGAACATTTGGAATACAGCTAGCCATTTAAAGAAAGAGGGTCTTATCGAAAGTAAGATCTATTTTGTTTGGTATGTTTATAAAAATAATTATAAAGGAGAGATAAAAGCTGGAAAATATATTTTGATCCCTAATCTGACAATTCCGGAAATCATGATGATTTTAGCTGAGGGTGATAAGAGTGGCGAAAAAGAATCGAAAAAAATAACTTTTCCCGAAGGATTTTCTTTGAAACAAATGGCAGAGAGGCTAGCAGAAAATGGTTTTGACGGAGATAAATTTTTGGAGCTTTCAAAAACCCCCCAGTATTTCGTGGATAAATATCAGATGGAATTTTTAACAAGTATTTCGGCGGGAAAGGATTTGGAGGGATATCTATTTCCTGATACCTATTTCTTTTTTATTGATGCCAGCGCAGAAGATATTGCCAAAAAAATGTTAGAAAATTTTGAAAGAAAAATCTCTGTTGATTTACAAAATGAAATCAAAAAACAAAATAAGAGTATCTTTGAAATAATAACTATGGCCAGCATTATTGAAAAAGAAGTTGCAACTCCAGAAGACAAAAAAGTAGTAAGCGGAATTTTCTATAACCGATTGAATAGCGGCCAAGCTTTCCAAAGTTGCGCCACCTTGGCATTTGTTTTGGGAGAAAATAAAAAGCAATATTCTTATGAAGATACTCAAATATTATCTCCTTATAATACCTATCTTAATCCCGGATTGCCTCCGGGACCGATTGCCAATCCCGGACTGGATTCAATTTTAGCGGCTATTTATCCGACTAAAACTAATTACAATTATTTTCTTAGCAATACCGAAACAGGTCAAACTATATTTTCAGTTACGCTGGAGGAACATAATCTTAATAAGGATAAGAATGGATTGTAGGCATGAAAGTTTGTAAAGTTTATAAGGTTTGTAAGGTTGCGTGTGTCATTCCGACCAAATAAATTTGTGTACTCACAAATTTATGAGTGGAGGAATCTCAAGCTTTAAATTTATAATTAGCAACAAAGTTTTAGATTTCTCCATTTCGATATTTTTGAGTACAAAAATATCTCCAGTCGAAATGACACGAAGATAGTAACTAATATAACGGATGAATTCAATTAACTTAATGCTAAAATGTTAATATGCTAACGTGCTAACATGATAACGTATTTTTATGGAATCAGCAGGACAACAAATATTTTATTTTATGAGCCATTATGGCTATTGGATAATTTTGCCGTTGATGATTATTGAAGGGCCGGTGGCGACTATAATGGCGGCAATGCTGGCTTCTCTGGGCGCTTTTAATGTTTGGGTAGTACTTCTACTTTCGATGCTAGGAGATATTATCGGGGATGTGATTTTTTATGCTGCAGGTTATTATTGGGGAATGGACTTTGTAAGAAGAATCGGCAAATATATTGGCATTACGGAAAATTTAATATTAAAAATGGAAAAATATTTCCAACGTCATGGCGGAAAAACAATTTTTACCGCAAAATCTACTACCGGACTTTGCTGGGCGACATTTACCGCGGCTGGAATTGTGAAAATGAATTTTATAAAATTCTTAAAATATTCAATCATGGGTGGGGTGGTTTGGAGCGGATTTTTAGTTTCGATGGGATATTTTTATGGTTATATGTGGCGAGAAATAAAACAATATATTGAATGGGTTGGCTGGCTGGCAGTAGGACTAGCTTTTTTAACTTTTGTAGGAATAAGCCTATTTAAAAAATATAAATCCAAAAGATTGTTTGTAAGTGAATAATAGTGTCTTTATAGCACCTCTTGTATTCAGGTGTTTTTTTAATCCTTTTTCTTATACTAAATAAACTAAATCTAGTCTGCAGGGTCTGTCATCTTGAGCGGAATTGAGCTCAGCAGAGCGAGATGAAGTCGAAAGATCTATGTCTTAGATTCCTCGATTTCGTTCATCCTCCTTGGGGTCGGATTCACTTCACTCGGAATGACATGCTAGCAGTGTTTAAGTTGATTTGGCATTAGAAGGGTTTTTTATTTGTGGTATAATTAATGTGATAGTTTATAATTTGTTAATTTTAAAAATATGTCCAACAATTTAATACAATTAAAAGAAAAGATGCACAACTTTGAAAAGCAACGCGAGATGATGGCGGACAAGA
>LBQR01000039.1 GCA_000990945.1 Candidatus Moranbacteria bacterium GW2011_GWF2_35_54 | reverse complement strand
TATTATCTATTCCTAGAATCTTCCCCGCCAAAAAACATCCTGAAAACATAATCAGAATAAATATTATAAACTTATTTCTATTTAAGTTTAAGATCTTTAATTTCATCTTCGCCTAGTTTCTTATTTATTTCATCAATAATCATTTGTTTATTTAACCAAATCTCATTGGCCCAATTGGAATTATTAATCTTTAAAAAAACTACCCCTGCCTTATAATAATCAAGCTTAATATTTAAAGCACCTATCTCTCCATATTTAACTTTAATAATATTCTTTAAAATATAAAAAACACTTTCACTATCTATATCTTGCTTTCTTTTTAATTTTTTATGTTCAAGAAATTTTCCTATAACTTTCATTTATTTATTTTCTAATAGGCATTATTATATAAATAAAATTATCCACAGTTTTTTCATTTTTTTCATCAACTATTTTTAAAACTATTGGTGAAACATTATCATTAACCATAATTTTAATCATAAATGAATCCATAACATTTAAACCATCTAGTAGATACCTTGGATTTAATACAAAGTTTTGATTCTCACCCTTTTTATTAATATTTAACTCTGTTTGATTTTCGCCCGATTCTTGTAAACTTGATTTCACCACTAAATTCTGATCATTTTCAATAACTATATTTATTTCTCCATCTGTTTTTTTAGTAAAAACACTAGCAATTTTAATTGATTGCAATAATTCACCTTTATTTATTAAGATTTCCGACTTAAACTCACTGGGGATTATCTGCTTATAAGGTGGGTATTTTCCATTTATTAAACGAGAAACTATTTTAATATCATTTACATCAAAAAATATTTGATTATTTTCAATAGTTACCAATACCTCATCATCTTCAGTAGCATTATGTAATATTTTATTTAATTCTCGCAATGTTTCAGCTGGGATAATCACAGAAGTATCTTTTATTTCTTTATAAATATCATTCTCAGTAATTTCAACCTCGTATTCACTTAATCTAAAACTGTCTGTAGCGGCAAAATAAATCTTATTATCAAAAAAAGATAAATTTATTCCAGTAAATTCCACTCGTATATCATTTAAACTAACTGAACTAAGTGATTTATTAATAACATCTTTAAATTTATTATTAGTAATAGTGAATTGATTTTCACCTTTTCGTTCTGGAATAATAGGAAAATCCTCTGAATCTAAACAATTTATTTTGGCTTTATATTTTCCACAATTTATATTTAATATATGACCTTTTAATTCTATTTCAATATTTTCTTCTTTTGGTAAATTTATAATAAAATCACTTATTAATTTAGAGGGCACTGCTATTTTTCCCTCTTGTTCTATTTTAGCTCCTATTTTACTTATTATACCTATTTCTAAATTAGTAGCTGAGAATATCAATCTTCCATCTTTAGTTTCTAATAAAATATTTTTTAAAATTGGTAAAGTGATTTGCTTGGAAGTTATTTTATCAACAACTGAAATAGCTTTTTTAAAATTTTCCTGGGTACAAACTAATTTCATGTGTATAGTAGTAGTTAATAATATATTTATATAAATATATAAATTATTATTACTATTATTAGGGGTTAAAAACCTGTTGATAACTCTATTTTATATTATAAACTAAGGTTATTATATAATAATACATTGTTCATAATCTTACAATAACCCCAGGCATAAATAATTAATAACATAGATATAAACAAGGAATGGAAAAATAGGATAAATAGTATCAACAGGTTTCAATAATAAATTTACAAATAATTAACACACTTATCCACAGGTATATGATACTTATCCACAGTTTATCAGTGTTTTATTAACGCAAAGATTTAAATATAAATTCTACGTCTGTACTTGTTTTAGAATTATTTTGTATATCTTTGGATATTTTATTAAAAGCATGAAGTGCTGTAGTGTGATCTCTTTTGAAATATTCTCCAATTTCCGGATAGGACATTTTTAATTCTCTTTTAAATAAAAACATAGTAATTTGTCTTGGTAGGGCTACCTTTTTTTTTCTACTGCTACTCATTAAATCTTCCTTGGTTAATTCAAAAAATCCCAATACTGAATTAATAATATCTTTTTTTGTTATAGCAGATTCCTGTTTCGATACTAAAATCGAAGATAATATTTTTTTAGTCTCTTCAATGGTGGGTGTTTTTTTGTTTAATTCAAAAGTTGCTACTAATTTATTTAAAGCACCCTCAAGTTCACGAATATTATTTTTAATATTTTCAGCGATAAATTTTAAGATGTCATCATTTAAAAAGAATTTTTTTTCATTAAGTTTGGTTTGCAGTATAGCTAAACGTGTTTCAAGATCAGGATTTCCAATATCGGTTATCATTCCTCCTTCAAATCTTGAACGTAAGCGGTCTTCGAGTATTTGGATGTGGCTAGGTGGTCTATCGCTACTTATAACAATTTGCTTGTTTAGTTGATAAAGTGAGTTAAATATGTGGAAAAAGATATCTTGAGTCTTTTCTTTACCTGAAATAAATTGAATATCGTCAATTATTAATAAATCTGCTTGTTGATATTTATTTTTAAATTTATCAATAGTTTGGTTTTTTATTGAATTAACTAGCTCTGTGGTGAATCCTTCTGATGAAATATAAATAATATTTTTATTAGGATCACTTTTTAATATTTCATTTCCAATAGACTGCAATAGATGAGTTTTCCCTAAACCAACATCGCCATAAATAAACAATGGGTTATATTGTGTCCCGGGATTTTGAGAAACAGCAAAGCAAGCAGCGCGAGCAAGTTCATTATTCTCCCCTATTACAAAGCTATCAAAAGTATATCTTGAATTAAGATTTGTATTTTGGAAAAAATTAATTTGAGGTGTTAGTGTTTTTGTATTTTTTAGATTTATTGTTTGAACTCCCGAGGTATTTTTGCCTGCACCATCAATATTGCGAGAGGGTTTTTCTTGAGGAGAGTAGATAGCACAAGAAACTTCAATAATATTTTCTTGGAAATTTTTTAGAGCTTTAATTATATTGGTGTTGAATTTATTTTCTAGCCATTCTTTTGAAAAACCATTAGGCACCCCAATAATAACCTTGCCGTTTTCATTGGACAATATAAAAGTATCTTTAAACCAAGTGATAAATTGAGGTCTAGATAGGGACAATTCTATTTCACCCAAAACAGCTTTCCATAAATCTTCATTGTTCATAAATTTTTAAACTAAGAAGCAAGATTACTTTTTAAATTATTAAAATAAACAAAAAATAAACCACCTTAATAAGTTGTGGATAACTTAGCTTTTCTATTTTAGCACAAAACAAAATTTTGTAAAATTTTTTATTTTAAAGATGTGTATTAATTGGCGCAACTTAATGAAGTTTAAGGACAATAAAAAAATATATTAAACAATAAAAAGTATGTTTAGTCAAGATTAATCTTTTTTATGGGCTGTGTCTATTTATAGGCATATTTTTATAAAGATTCTATAAAGCTAAATTGTTTCACGTGGAACAATTTCAAATAAATGTGTATAACTTTTCTAAGGCAAAAACAATCTGAAAAAGTTCCACGTGGAACATATAAAATGCAGTTATTTAAAAGTCTTTAAACTTTTAAATTACTAAAAAACCCTATATTTAAAAGCTTTTTTTGTTATTTGGTGTGTTTAATATTTCTATTAAAATTGTTCCACGTGGAACAATCTTAATAAGATTTTTTTTATTTGATTTTAAATAGTTAGCAGATAATGATTTTTTATTAACAAGTTATCAACATAATTTTTAAGCTGAAAATATTTTTATAAAATTAAAATTATTGTAATTATAAAAAATACATCATATTTGTTCCACGTGGAACAAATATGATTATTATAATAATTTTATAATATTTTTTATGTAGCAATATTAATGTAGATAGGTATAATTGTTACAATGTTGTAAAAAGATGACATAGTGTAGATTTAAATAGCAAAACACTGGCTATAAAATTATTATATTGTAAAATGTTTCACGTGGAACAGCACAGAATAACTATCTATGCTTTTAAAAATAGTCGAGTTAGATTAATGTTTCACGTGGAACATCTACAAAATGTTTATTTAAAAGTTTTAAAACTTTTAAATTGCTTAAAACCCTTATTTTTTGAGAGATTTTATGTTAATATTAAGAACAAAGATTCTTCAGCGGGAGATGTTCCACGTGAAACATGTGATTGTTATTTTGATAATTAATAAAATATAATTGTTCCACGTGGAACATAATTATGATAATTTACTAACCAAAATTTAATATTAAGTAGACCTTCTGTTTTTTCAGGGCTTATGCGCTTGAATATTGTTTAGCTGTGCTTTTTGCAGTAGTAGGGCTCGACTTGCTAAAATTATTGCAAAATCGAGTAGCTTAAAAAAAATAATATTTTTCAGAAATCAATGGGGTATTGACTTATAGGCTTAAGATATATTTTTGAATAATGATGAATTAAAATTGTTCCACGTGAAACAATTTATAATAATCACATATAATTTTTTTAAAGTTGAAATAATCCAATGTTCCACGTGAAACATTGAAAATAAGATTATTTAAAAGTTTGTAAACTTGTAAAGTTCTGGCTGATGCCTATAATTAAGGGCTTATTGGCTGATCAGTGCGTATTATAGCAGTGTCTGTATTATACTTGTTCCACGTGAAACAAATTGCTGTGAGAGAAATTATTTTATAGCATATTATTTTAGTAGGATATTGATTTTGATAAAATTTGTGATAGGTGTTATTATTGCTTTATATGAAAAAATATATTTTAGAAATAATAGTTTTTATTTGCGGAGCTAATTTAATGATTTTTGAGTTGGTTGGCTCGAGACTTTTAGCACCCTATTTGGGAAGTAATATTTTCGTTTGGAGTAGTATAATAGGGGTTATCTTGGCGAGTTTAAGTGTGGGATATTGGTTGGGTGGAATAATTTCTGATAAAAAAGCAACAAATAAAGGATTGTCGATAATAATACTTTTTTTAGCCATAGCGGTGGGTATTAATGTTTTCTATAAAGACGTATTTTTAATATTAGTAAGCTCTATTTTTAATTTAAAATTAGGTGCTATTGTTGCTTCTCTTGCCCTTTTTTCCTCAAGTAGTATTTTATTTGGAATAATTTCTCCCTATGTCGCAAGTTTAAAACTAAAGAAAGCTAAAAAAGTTGGATCGACCGTGGGGAATTTGTACGCGATATCGACTGCGGGAAGTATTTTTGGAACATTTTTGGCAGGTTTTTTTCTTATTCCTAAAATAGGAAGCGCAAATATATTAATTCTCATTTCAAGTTCTTTATTTTTGTTGGCAATTATTTCTTTTTTGGAGAATAAAAAATATTTTAAATTTATCTTATTTTTTATTTTTGCCTTAGTTATTTTTAAAAACTTTTCAAAAGTTAAAATAAGTGCTAGTGATGTAAATGAAGATATTGATACAAGTTATAGCAGGATATTTGTTTATGATATTAAGAATGAAGAAGGAGAGATGGTGAGGGTTTTAAGAACAAACCCAGGAGGTGTCCAGTCCCATATGATAGTGAAAGATCCAACAAGAATGCTTACTAATTATGGAGAAATTTACGATTTGGTAGAATATTTTAATCCAAGATTTAAAAAAACATTGTTGTTGGGAGGTGGAGGGTATTCCTATCCCAAACATTTTTTAGAAAAATTTAAAAATGCCACCATGGATGTGGTGGAAATAGATCCCCAAATGACAGAAATTTCAAAAAAATATTTTTATTTAAAAGAAAATCCCAGAATGAATATAATTCATCAAGACGCTAGGTTTTTTTTAAATAAAAATAATAGCAGATATGATGCAGTTTTTAAAGATGTTTTTAATTCTTACCACTCAATTCCTTTTCATTTAACAACTGCAGAGCTTGTGAGGAAAGAATATGACTCCTTGAATGATCAGGGGGTAATTTTTGTTAACATCATGGCGTCCATATCTGGAAAGGATAGTACTTTTTTAAATTTAGAATTCAACACTTACAAAAGCGTCTTTCCAGATATATCTTTGTTTAAAGTTACTGATATGGATGACAATAGTATCCAAAATATTGTTTTGGTGGCTTTTAAAAATAAAAAAGACCGCTCCTTCTTTAGTGAAGACAAGGAACTTCAAAAAACATTGGACAAAAAGATAGAGGCGCGTTTTGAAATAAAAAATCAAATTCTAACAGATAATTTTGCTCCAGTGGATAATAACTCAGGAGCGATTTTTTAATTTTTTTGATAAAAAGAGAAATTCAGCTTGCAAATCGGCACTTTTTGTATTTAGAATATTTCTGTTTGTAACCATTATCAACAAATCTATGTTTGTAGGAAAAATGGCTTGATTGGAAAATAGGGCATATCGCAGTCTCCTTTTTATTCTGTTGCGATCAGTGGCCAATGGGGAAACTTTTTTAGAAACAACGACACAAAAGCGATTTTTATCAAGGTTATTTTTTAAAATAGATATCCTGAAGTAGTTTAAATTATACGTGTAGCTATTTTTATAAATTCGATCAAAGTCTTCTTTTTTAGTAAGTCTGTATTTTTTAGGAAACATATTTTTTAAGATTATATTTATAATTAAAGCATTTTCGTGGCAAAAAAGCAAAACCTCTCGACAAATAGTTATATATATGATAATTTTAGAACATTGAATAAATAATTATTTTAAGATTGTATAAAAATATATGAGTACAAAAAGAACATATCAACCTAAAAAAAGAAAACGCGCTAAAACACATGGATTTTTGGAAAGAATGAGTACAACTAACGGACAAGAAGTTATCAAAAGAAGACGCCAAAAGGGAAGAAAAAAGTTAGCTGTGTAACTATTAAATAAAGAACACAAACATTTTACTTATGTCTACTATTTTTCACGAAGTAATTTATCAACCCATATATAACATTTTGATTCTTCTTTATAATATAATTCCAGGAGGAGATTTTGGTATAGCCATAATCGTGCTTACTATATTATTAAAGTCTGTCCTTATTCCTCTGTCAAAGAAACAAATTCAGTCCCAGAAAAGAATGCAAGAAATTCAACCAAGGCTAAAAGAAATTCAGCTTAAATATAAAAATGACAAAGAGACCCAGACCAAGGAAGTAATGAAATTCTATAAAGAGAATAAGGTTAATCCTTTCTCGGGTTGTTTTCCTATAATTGTACAGTTGATATTTTTAATTGCTATTTATAGAGTGATTATAAATATTTCAGATGCAGAATTAATAATAGCTGAGAAAGATCTCTATTCTTTTGTAGAAAACCCAGGGCAGATACAGCATATGTTTATAGGGATAGTAGACTTATTAAAACCAAGCATACCAATCGCTGTGTTGGCTGCAGCGGCTCAATTTTGGCAAACTAAATTGATGATGAATAAAAAGAAGAGGGATTCGAATAATATTGAGAAAAAAACAGAAAAACCTGGTGAACCTGATTTTTCAGAAATTATGAATAAGCAAATGATGATCTTAGGTCCAGCTTTAACACTTTTTATCGGAATTAAATTTGCAGCGGCATTGTCAATATACTGGTTATTCTCAACACTGTTTGCTGTTGCTCAGCAGATATATGTTTTTAAAAAAGAAAAAGAATTAAATAAATAAATTTATGGATAAAAAAAGCAAACAAATAATAAAATCTATAGCAAAGGAACTTTTGGATGGAATGGGGTTTGAATGTGAGATAGAAATTATTGATTCTGGGGAAAAGGATAATAAATTTGTGTGCGATATAAAAACTCAAAAAGACGCCAATTTTATAATTGGTCAAAATGGAGATAATTTGCAAGCTTTACAACACATAGTTAGATTATTAGTGAGAAAGCAAATAGATGAAAATATTAAATTTATTTTAGATGTCAATTCTTATAAAAAAGATCAAGAGTCTTCTGTTGTAGAGTTAGCCCAAGCTCTAGCGAAAGAGGCAATTTCTGAAAGAAAAACAGTTATTATGCGGCCAATGTCTGCTTATAACAGAAGAATAGTGCATATGCTTTTGGCTGAAAATGAGGAAGTCGTAACGGAAAGCATTGGAGATGAAAATGAGAGAAGGGTGATTATAAAACCGACATCCCTTTAATAATATAAATTTAAAACGTTAACCAATGGCGCTTGCTCGAAAAATAGCTTATAACGTAGTAGCTAGTACTATCGCTAAAGTCTGCGCAACAGTCTTAGCGTTGGTTAACATTGGATTCATCACTAGATACTTGGGCGTGGGAGGATTTGGGGACTACGCTACAGTTTTAGCTTTCTTGTCTTTTTTCGGCGCGATATTGGATTTGGGATTATATTCTATTGCTACAAGAGAAATATCCAGAAATAATGCTGATGAGAAAAAAATAATGAGTAATGTTTTCTCCTTAAGACTGCTAAGTTCTTTGGCTTTGTTTATAATAGCGCCATTGCTTTTTATTTTTTTGCCTTATTCAGAAGATATCAAAAAAGGTATTTTAATAATTGCACTTTCGTATACTTTTTCTTCTTCTTATATGGTTTTTAATGGAGTTTTTCAAAAAAATCTAAGAATGGATAAAGTTACAATTACTGAGTTGCTGGGGAAAATAATTCAGGTCTTTTTTATAATATTGGCAGTTAAAAATAACTGGGGATTTACCGCAATTATCTTCTCTGTTTTGTGGAGTTCCATGCTTACTTTTGGGATAGTCGTCTTTTTGAGTCGCAAATACATCAAGTTTTCTTTGAAATTTGATTTTGATTATTGGAAAAGCTTTTTAAAAATGTCTATGCCGGTGGGAATATCTGCCCTTGTTACTTTTTTGTATTTTAAAATGGATACAATAATGCTATCAGTTTTAAAGGGAAGCGAGGCAGTAGGCATTTATAATATGGCATATAAAATAATTGAAAATATTACTTTTTTCCCCGGTATGATAGTCGGATTAATCTTACCTTTACTTTCTATGTATGTTTTTTCGGACAAAGTTAATTTCACTAAAATTATAAACAAAACTGCTAAAGTTTTTATTATTATAATAGTGCCATTAATTGTAGGTACATTATTTTTAGCTGAAGATATTATAAACATAATAGGAGGGAAAGAGTTTTTGATTTCGGCCAACGCTTTAAGAGTCCTTATTGTGGCTTTGGCATTTATATTTTTTGGAAATCTCTTTAATAGCATCTTGCTTTCTGCAAACCTGCAAAATAAACTGATGCATGTTTTATCATTTTGTGCAGTTTTTAATATCGGTTTAAATTTTGCACTTATTCCAAAATATTCATATATGGGCGCAGCTACTGTTTCTTTAATGACAGAATTTTTGGTGGTTGCTTTAACCGCTTACATTGTAAGCAAATATGTAGATTATAGGCTTTCAATGAAGGGTTGGGGCAAGGTTATTTTTTCTGGATTGTGGATGGCTTTATTTTTAGCAGTTTTAAATAATTTGAATTTTATTTATGCTGGATTGGGAAGCATCTTTGTATATGGTTTATTTCTCTGGTTGACAAGGGCGATAACAATTAGAGAGGTAAAAAGTTTATTGGTTTCCCCCAGATAATAGCAATTTTTTCATTTTTAAATTAAATATGAATTATCCAAAAGTTTTTATTATAATTTTAAATTATAATGGAAAAAATATTTTGAAAAATACACTTGAGAGTGTTTATAAAATAAATTACCCCAACTATCAAGTGGTAGTAGTTGATAATGCTTCCACAGATGGATCCTTTGAAGAAGCTCGACTTTTATTTGGAAAATTTAACTTTATAAAAAATAATTATAATGCTGGTTTCGCAGCGGGAAATAATGTGGCCATAAAATGGTCTTTAGAAAAAATGGCAGATTATGTCTTTCTTCTAAATAATGATGCTATAACAGAGAAGGATACATTACTGAATCTAATAAATGAAGCGGAAAAAGATTCCGATGTGGGCATATTAAGCCCAATTGTATACAAAGAAAGCAAGAAAAAAATATGGTTTTCAGGAGGGAGGATCAATTGGCTAAAAATGAGAAGCGAACATGTAAACAATATCAAAAAGACCCAATATATAACGGGTTGTGCAATGCTAATCAAAAAAGAAGTTTTCAAAAAAATAGGATTGTTAGATGAAAAATTTTTTCTATATTATGAAGATGCTGATTTTTCCCTCAGGGCAACAAGAAATAAATTTAAATTAAAAATAGTGCCTAGCGCCAAAGTTTTTCATCTTGAGAGAAGTTCAGAAAATTTAAATAAAATTTATTATTTGGTTTTTTCTGGTATTTTATTTTTTAGAAAAAATTCTAATTATCCCATGAGAGCTTATATAGAACTATATTTAATGATTAGAAAAATAAAAAATAGGTATGATATCTTAGTGGGGAAAAATAAAGAAAAAGCCCTTTTGGTAAAAAAAGCTTATGATGATGCAGGGTGGGGGTTTTAATTAATTTGTGATGCGAGTTTAAATTATGAAATTATCTTTTATTATATTAAACTATAAAAGCGAGAGGTATTTGGAGCAGTGCCTAATTTCTATAATGGAGAAGGTAACCGGATTGGATTTCGAAATCATTATTGGTTTTAGTTTAAAAAACCTTAAAAACGGTTATCAAAAAAAGATAAAAATTATTGAGATTAATAAAAACATAGGATTTGCTAGGGGAAATAATCTTGCAGTCAAAGAAGCTTCGGGTAAATTTATGTGTTTCCTGAATCCAGATACGAGAATAATTTCTGGAGATATTTTGAGATTATTAAATGAATTTGAGAAGGACAAAAATATAGGAGTGATTGGGCCAAAGATATTAAAGGGCGGGAATATTCAGCCCTGGAGCGTAGGTGTCGATATGGATATTATAGAAATTTTAAGAAGTAAATTGGGATGTGCCAAGAGTAAACAGCTCTGGAATAGCAATAGAAAAATAGAAGTAGATTGGGTTAGCGGGGCAAGTATATTTATAAGAAGAGATGTCTTTTTGGAGGCAGGAGGGTTTGATGAATTTTTTTTTCTATACTATGAAGATGTGGATTTGTGCAAAAGGATAAAGAGACTCAAGAAAGAAATAATTTATTTTCCAAAATTTGAGATAGATCATTTGGAGGGCAAGAGCTCAACTAAGAGATATGAGCAAAAAACAGTCTATTTCAAATCTCAAGATTATTACTTCAAAAAATGGTTTAGTTTGCCGGCATATTATTTTTTAAAATTTCTCAGAGTTTTTTATTTATGGAAATATAGGATCAGGCATGAGTAAGGTCTTTTTCCCTCGAAAAGCTAATAAGCAACCAGAAGGCTATAACTCCGAAATGGGTCGTCCAAAGCCAATGATCAAATAGGGCTATTAAAAGCAGAGATACAGTTATAACGGAAAAAATAACCCTGTTAGAATCTTCTTTTTTAAAAGATTCTATGAAATTATAAATCATAAAAATTACAATAAATAAAAATAGAGAAAACCCAATAGCGCCCAACTCCGCAAAAATTAATAGATAAACATTGTGAACTGGTTGAAAAAGCCAGATTTTTTTTATATCGGGGTTGTTTTTTAAAAGAACATAGGTATAATTTCCAATGCCTATCCCGATAATTGGATTTTTAACTATAATTTTTTGAGCTTGATGAATAAGCAGGTTACGTTCATTGACGGACTTTCTTTCTAAGCGAGAATTCGCCTGCATCCTGCCCATAAGTAATTCAGAAAAAGAAGAAAAGAAAATAAAACCTATAATAAAAAATACACCCAAAAACATCAAGAGAGCTTTAATCTGATATTTCTTATTATTGTAAACATTGTAGGCGAAAAATAAGATTAATCCAAAAGAGAGAGCTAAAAAAGAAGATCGAGAAAAAGTAGATAAGAGTGAGAAGAAATTTATTGTAATTGTCGCTATCAGGAAATAGCGCCATTTTTTTTCAAAAGAAGAAGTTTTTAAGTAAGCGCCAATGCCCAGTAGAATAGTGATAAGAAGAAGTCCTCCAAGGATATTGGGGTGAGGCATCGCACCATAAGCTCTGAGAAACCGCCCTGTCGACACCTCTATCACAGAAGAGCCCCCTTGCCAGGCTATGTGTTCAGATAGCCCTAGCCACTTATTGGAAAAACTATTTTGACTTAAGAATTGATAGAGTCCCAGTATTCCATGCAGGGAAGCGGAAAATATAAAAGCAAAAGTAATATTTTTAAATATTAAGACTTTCTTTTGTAGAATTAAAAATAAGAAACTGCCCAAGAGTAGTGGAAATAAAAAATAAAAAGAAAGCAATTTATCATCAGACCATAAAATCGATAAGGCGGAAAAAGAAGCAAAGCTTAAAATAGAAAATAATATTTTTTTATCGGAATAATTTTTTAGCACTAAAATATTAGACAATACCCAAATTAGCAATATTATTTCAAATAAATAAATTCCAATAGTGCCATATTGAAATTTTTCATTATTTATTTCAACTTCTTTCAGAATTAAAATAGTTTGCCAAGGCAAAAGGAGGATGAAAAAATAAAACAAACCCTGATTTAATTTAGTGAGCATTGAGGTGTTTTTTAAGCTTTTTATAATCCTAGCTTATTTACCGGATTTTTTCAATAAAAGCGAAAATCATAAAAACAAGTGAGCATGAAAACATTAAAACAACTTGGCAACACAGTAGTGTAAATATATGCTTAAAAAAACAGGTCATTAATGCCTGTTTTTTTAAGATTGATTTTTTTAGATATTTTTCCAAAGTCCATGGATATTGCAGTATTCACGAACCAATAAATCCTCGGTGTTTTCTAGGCAAAATTCAGCCACTGGAGCATCTCCTGGACTAAGAAACTTTTTGTAAGATTTTCCACCTGAAATAACCTCAATCCATTCTATATAATGTTTCTCTTCCATCGGATGAAGAACTTCTCCTACTGTAACTTTGATTCCAATTGCTGTTTTTTCTATAATGGGAATATGTTTTTCCGTGGAAGCTTCCTGGGTATTTTCTTTCATTAAGTTCATCGGTTGGCCACAACAAACCAGTTCACTGCCACCAACATGCAAAACTTCTACGATATTGCCGCAAATGGCACATTTATAAACTTCGTTTCTATTTTTTACATTCATATTTTTATAGTTAAGATAATTAATTAATATTGTTCAGATTTTATCTGATAATAAGCGACGGGATGATCGCAAGCCGGACATCTGTCGGGAGCATTTTTGCCAGTGTGGACATAGCCACATTTTCGGCAAATCCACTCTGCCTCAGCTTCTTTTTTAAAGGTGGTTATATTTTGCAAATTAGCTAGTAATTTCAAATATCTTTCTTCATGATGAGCCTCTGCTTTACCAATAAACATTAGCCGAGCAGAGATTTTTGTTAAACTTTCTTCTTTGGCGGTGGCAGAAAATTCGGGATACATGCTTTCGTATTCATAATGTTCTCCATTGATAGCGGCTTGGAGATTTTCCAAAGTCGTACCTAAAGTAGTTGGCGCAGAAGATTCGACGGTTATTTCTTCATATTTATTTTCCCCAGATTCTTTTTTGAGTTCATTTATCATTTTGAAAAGTTGCTTGGCGTGTTCTTTTTCTTGATCAGCGGTTTCTTCAAAAATAGCAGAGATCTGCTCATAACCTTCGTTTTTAGCAATTTTTGCATACATTGAATAGCGATTTCTGGCCTGAGACTCTCCAATAAAAGCTTTAGTTAAATTTTCGATTGTTTTTTGCATGA
>LBQR01000038.1 GCA_000990945.1 Candidatus Moranbacteria bacterium GW2011_GWF2_35_54 | reverse complement strand
GCTAAAATAAAAAAAGACTTTTTTGATAAATGTGTTGCTCCAGTTGCAATATATTTTATGAAGGGTGAGCGGTATTGCGATAAAGAAAAAACTATTCAAGGTTGGTTGGAGAAAGATTTGGCTTTGGATGAAAAGTTGGAAAATGCCATTGAGCCAGAGGGAGTGCGTTGTATCAAGTGCAGTTCTTCTAAGATGAAATGTATCTCTCGAGACTTAATGAATTACTCAAAAGACAAAGATGAAATTGTATTTATGTTTCAATGCGAAAAATGCAGTAAGCGAAGAGCTTATTGGGAAAACGGAAAAGAATGGGAAGCAAAACCTATTTTGTGTCCGAAGTGCAGTGCACACTTACAATCGGAGCATCAAAGAAAAGGCAATTTTATTGAAACAATATATACTTGTTTGGATTGTGATTACAGCGAAGCAGAATCAATGGATTTAACTAGAAAAGAAGAGGAAGATATGGTGGATGTTAATTTCGAAGCTAATCGCAAGAAATATTGTCTATCATCTGAAGATGGCGTAAGATATTCAGCTGAAGTAGGACATATGAAAGCAATAAAAGATTTGACTGATGATGCAAAGGAGAGAAAATCGAACACTAAGTTATATGATGAAATTTCAAAAATCAAGAAGCTGACGATTGTTGAGCTACAATCACTTCTTAATCCTGCTCTCGAAAAAGCTGACTTTACTAGTTTGGAGTTCGAAAAACCAGAGATTCAGAAAGATGTTATTCTTAGTTTTAGCTTGCAAGATAATAAAATTGGCAGAGAAAAACTAGTTAGCATTCAGGATTTTCAGATGTTAGTAAAGAAGACTTTATCTTATACTAACTGGAGACTTATGAGTGAGGGTGCTACTTACAAGCTAGGGTTTTTATCTGGAAGACTAAGGGGAGTTGAGGGAGAGGAAGATTTGAAAAGACTGGCGAAAGGAAACTTAAAAAATAAGAAAATTAAAAGAAGAGGGAAAGTGGATAACTAATTTGACTTAATTTGTCACGAAGGTAACATTGGAAAAACAATAAAAAATCCAATGTTATTTTTTAAAAAACAAAACTTAATAAAACTCAGTGAAGCTGGAAAATTATTTCTAAACTATTGTGAACTAGAAAAAGAGATGGCATCTGCTTCTGTTTATGAATATGGGAAGGTTATTAAATGGACTGTGAATATTCTTGGCGATTTGAATGTTTCAGAAATAAACGAGGATTGTATTGAAAAACTCAAAAGAGAATATAAGCTAAGAGAATTAAAACCAACAACTAGAGCTCATAATTTATCTGTAATCAAAGAATTATTGAGATTCTGTCAAAATGAATTGCATCTTCGGGTTATGGATTTTGATAAGATAAAAAGACCTAAAATTCCCAAACGGAGAGTGGATTATCTAACTGAAGAAGAGTTGATGCATTTTTTCAGTTCTATTGGCAAAAGAAATGGGAGGGATTTGAGGTTCAGGGCTTTTATCTCAGTTTTAATTTCAAGTGGATGCAGAATAGGAGAGGCTTTAAACTTAAAAATTAACGATATAGACTGGGAGAAAAAAGAAGCATTGATTATCGGCAAGGGCAATAAACAGAGAAAACTATATTTTACCGAATGGTCGTTAGAGTATATTCGTGAATATATCAAAAAGAGAGGCTATGAGGGAGAATTTATTTTTGTAGCGGAAGGAAAGACAAATCGCTGGGATAGGAATGATGCTCAGAAAAGTTTTAGAAGATATCGCAGATTGGCAGGATTAACTGAAAGTACCACCGCCCATACGATACGTCATAGTTTCTCCACAATTTTAATGAAAAAAGGTGTCAGTCTAGGTCATATTCAAGTATTATTGGGTCATTCTGATATTCAAACAACTAGCAGGCATTATCTGGGGATTTTAAGCGATGATGAGGCCAAGCAAGCCCACGAAAAGGGGATGAATATGGATTCGTGGCTATGATGATGGATTTTTTTGGCTGTTTGAGTTATACTGAAACCATTAATAATTCTTCATTTTAAGTTACTTGCTTATGAAAAAAGTAATAATCTATTCGGTGATATTCTTTGTTGTCGGAGCTGTTTTATCTCCAGTTATTGGAATGGCTATCGGGGAAACTAGAAATTTGATTTTGGGACTTGCTCCAGAAGAATCAGTTTTAGAACTTGCTGATAAAATAGACCAAAACAAGGAAGACAATGAAAATAAAATGCAGGAAATGCAGACGCTCATAGAACAACAGAAAGCGACAATTGACGAGCAGACTCAGAAGTTATCGCAAGCAGAGGGCTCAATTGAATCTCAGAAGAGTCAAATAGCAAATGTGCAAGCTGAGGCGGTCAAATCTAGGGATTGCTCTGCAGATGTAAATCAATATTGTGTTTCCGACAGTTTTTATACAAAGGAAAAGTTTGATAAGTATATGGAAAGATATGAGGATTTTGGAAAGAAAGAATATGAAAAATATAAGGAAAAATATACCAAAGTTTTCAACGATTGTCAGCAAGCATTAGCTTGTAAATAGTAATTCCTCCCACGAATCACCTCCTTTCTAGGGAGTATTGGTGTACACTTAGTCGCTTAAAACCGACTAGGAACAAACCTAACTAGGTCGTTTCATTCTAATTTATTAGAATGAGAACCGCTTTCTTTGAATGACTTATCGGGAACCGCAAAAGATAAAATCCCACATTTTGTAAAAAATTTGCGGGAGTGATAAACTTTTATACTTGCATAATTACAAAAACAGGACACTCAATGGATGGGTGTTTTTTTAGTTTATGTTGGGAAATGATTCGTTTCTAGGGAGCGATTTTATGCATTTTTGGGAGTGACAACTTTCCTCTATATAAATAAAAAACCCATCTTTCCCTAGGGAAAAGATGGGGTTAAATAAATATTTTAATCGGTACAGTCATTCGACCAATACGATTCTGAATAATACAGGTGCAGTTATTGTTGGTTCAGGAGGAACTACTACATCGGCAACTGTGATATATGCAACTTTTGTTACAGAATCAGTTCCTAAACTGTTGCTGGCGGTTAATCTGACGGTAAAAATACCAGGCGAAAGATAAGTGTGAGTGGGATTTTTCTCTGAGGAAGAATACCCGTCTCCGAAATCCCAACTCCAACTAGTGGGGTTATTGGTTGAATAGTCAGTAAAACTGACAGTTAAAGGAGCAGTTCCGGTAAACAGACTAGCAGAAAAATTAGCTATTATAGGAGGTCTGATTATGAGTTCAATTTTGCCATATTCGTCTTTGTCAGACTCAGAAGAAATATCGTGATCGCCATCATCTTCTTCCACGTCAACAAAGAAGTATATTTTAACAAAACCATTTATTACTGGAAAACTTTTACTCGTGCTACCGCGAGACACAGTGACTGTTTGACCGTTTGATGAAACGGCAATTAATACTGGACTCATACCTTTTTCTTCTCGTTCTCCTGGGTCGATATCAAAAGAGCTATCTTCATCAATCTTGGTATCGTTTTCATCAAAGTCTCGTTTGTTCTCAATCCGATAATCCGAGTCTACATCTTCGGCTTCCCCCGAACTTCGGTTTTCGACTTCCATTCTGCCTTCAACTTGAAGGCTTTGTCCCCAATAGAGAGTTTTGTATATCTCTTTAACCCAACTTCCTCCTAGCTCTTTTAAATCAAAACTGTTGATATGGAGGTCAGGGTCAGAATCGGAAGATGTGGGTTCGGGGTCGTTATAAGTTCCTCCATATGATGAAGGACCAATTTGAATGGTAATTGTGCCTCCACAAAGTTCAGCCCTTGCGGCTGGAACGTACAGCGGAGTGAAAAATAGAAGTAATATCAAGATTATTTTTATCTTCATTATTTTTATCCTCCCTTGAGTTAGGCTATTAGAATGCAGGATCTGCTTGCAGAATAACAAGTGGTTTGAGTAACTCGAAACCATACTTGAGCATCCAAGCAATCTACATTGGGTGGATACCAAGCTGCATCACCGACTTTACGAACAGTAGCTTCTACGGTTTTAGAACTGTCGGAGAAATCGACGTAAGGAGCGTTGTTTTGAATGAAAGCGATTGGCTGAGTGAAGCCGTTATCACTTCCGTATCCATATCCAGCCCAACGATTGTTATCGTCATTAAATGGAAATCTTATTCCAAAATGAAGATGCACTGTTCCACCTAGATAAGGTCCTATCTCAGCAATTTTATTGCCCTTTTCTACAGTTGTTCCCGCAGAAATATTTTTTAAGTGTGCATATAGCGCTACAAACTCCTCTCCACTTGATAATTTATGTTTAATAATAAGTCCGCCTCCATTACGACCAACGCCACCATATCCACCGATACTCATGCTATTATGCAAAACCGTACCATCGGCAATTGCGTACACATCGTCACCTTCATTGGCTCTAATATCTTGAGCAAGATGAACGCCTCCGGGATAACTTTCATTTTCTCCATGCCATCCTAAAAGCTTTGCACTTCCTTCCGTTGGCCAGCAAAATCCATTAGGCATTGTTCCTCCCGGACACTCTGCCAGACAGCTTTCGGATAGTAACATCACGAATACGACAATAAACAAACATACTGATTGATGAAACATGGTAAACCTCCATTTTTTAAGTTTTCAAACAACTGCATAATATGCAATCCCTATGACTGCACAGAAAATACTTAAATGTTTTTAAAATATTTTTTGTGCAGTCATTATTTTCTACCTTTAATTTATGGCAGTAAAACTTTTCACCATTTCATTAAAAAGTGGATTTAACATATTTCTTTCACATAGATCATTTTCCTTTTGGGTAGTTTCAGCATCATTTAAATCAGTTGCTGAGCGAAAACTTCCCAGAAGAAATTCATTATTATCTGTGTTTATCCTTGCGGTAACATAACAACCGCTAAACATTCCTTGCATCCATTCGCTTTTTATATTATGGAGTTCGCTCGATTTTTTTTGATTTTCGGGAACCACTGATATAGCGGTTGACTCTAGCTTTACATCGTTCTCATTATAAAAAGAAAATCCTACAATATTACATTCTTCTGGCATTTTATTGCAATCAATGGCACAATCTCCAAGGCCCAAACAAGAAGATTTAAACTTCTTTGTCTTCCAATTTTCTGGATATTTAACCTCAAACCCATACTCTTCATTTTTATAAACTTGCCAATTACTTGTGTCTATTTCTCCAATATCAGCTTCTTTCTTATTTTGATTAGCGTCATTTGGAATAATTATTTTTTCTTGTAAAATTTCCTTATTATTTCCTTCTTTATTTTTCAGAAATAAAAAACCAACCCCAGCTATCAATACAAGCGAAATTACAGATATTAATACGATTATTGATTTATTTTTCATTAGATTTGTGTATAATTTAGTTATTTTAACTTGTTTTTAAATTAGCACCTATATGCCTATTAGTCAATAAAACTACAAAGTTGTAAAGAGGAAATGAAAATGTCATATTTTTTGTCGAGAAATGTTTCGTTTCCAGGGAGTGTTTTTATGCATTTTTACCAGTGGGTAACTTTCCTTGACTTTTAGATATAATTAGCTATAATTAGATATAGTTAAAATATATTTAAATCAATATGAATAACAGATTTCAAAAAAGGGTCATTTTGACGCAAGAGATATTACAAAAAATCTCAAAAATAGACGAATTTAAAGGTCTCTGGAGGGGGAGCATAAGACTTAGTCCACAAATTCTGGGCAGGCTCAAAAGAAGTGTGATTATTACCAGCACAGGGTCTTCCACTCGTATTGAAGGCTCGAAAATGTCCGATGACGAAGTAGCAAAGCTTCTGCAAGGATTGAAGTCAGCTCCACCCAAAGGAAGAGACGCTCAAGAGGTGGCTGGATATGCAGATTTACTTGGAAGAATTTTTGATAATTGGAAAACTTTTAAAATCACCGAAAGTTATATTTTGCAGTTTCATAAAATATTGCTTAGTTTTTCAGATAAAGATGAATTGCATAGGGGTAAATACAAAACAACTGATAATAGAGTTGTCATGATAAAAAAAGATGGAGAGGAAGTTACTGTTTTTGATCCAACTCCACCATATCTGACAAAAAAAGAGATGGATGATGTGTTATTTTGGTTAAAGGAGGAAACAAAAGAAAAGAGCTCACATTCGCTGATTCTTGTTGCAAACTTCATCTTTGAATTTCTGGCAATTCATCCATTTCGTGATGGAAATGGAAGGCTTTCAAGAGCGCTAACCACACTGCTCTTGCTTAAGGCTGGCTATACCTATGTGCCATATGTTTCATTAGATGAAATTATTGAGGAAAGAAAGATTGATTATTATTGGGCATTGCGAAAAACTCAATCTAAGCACAAGACAAAAAATGAGGATATTGCACTCTGGCTTAATTTTTTCTTAGATGTTCTTTTGGAGCAGATAAGAAGAGCTAAAGAAATAATGGATAAAGATCAGCCCGAAAAATTACTTTCGGAAAAGCAACTAAGAATTTATCAATTGTTTGAGGCTGATGAATTGAGTGTTTCAGAGATTGAAAAAATGCTCAACAGCTCAATCCCGATGCCAACCATCAAACAGGCTCTGTCGAGGCTGGTTGATTTAAAATTGATTGAAAGAATCGGAGTAACGAGAGGAGCAAGATATAGAAAATTATAATATGTTAACTTTATACTTGCATAATTACAAAAATATGAAATTAGGATGTTACAAAGAATATGGCTTAAAGTGGGGATTTATTGGTAAAAAATGTTATTATTCTTGACTAAATGTAACATTTATGTTACATTTAGACTATAAAAATGTTACTATTATATTATTATGAAAAATGAAAAATTAATCCCAAGGCAAGAGATGATTCTCTCTTTTATCGAAGGAAAAGGGAGTGTTTCTGGCGGTCAAATAAGTGAGCATATAGCGAAAGAACTAGGCAAGATAACGAGAATGACTATCTCTAGAGATTTGGAAAAAATGATTCAGGCGGGTTTAGTAGAAAGGCGGGGAACTGCTGGGCGAGCTGTCACATATCAACTTTCCTCCAAATATCCGATTGCAAAGAAAATTGACGTGGAAGAATATTTCTCGCGACCATTTTCAGAGCGAGAAGCAAAGCCATTGTTTAATGATGAGATTTTATCTGTATTAAATGATAGTATTTTTTCAGGAGAAGAAATGGAAATATTAGAGAAGGCTAATGAGAAATATATCGAAACAAGAAATAAATTAGCTAAGGATAGCCCGACTATTTTCCGAAAAGAATGGGAGCGTCTAATAATAGAACTATCTTGGAAATCTTCAGAGATTGAAGGAAATACATATACCTTGCTTGAAACAGAAATGCTCATCAGAGAAATGCATTTCGCCAAAGGAAAAAATAAATCAGAAGCGCAGATGATATTGAATCACAAAAAAACACTTGATTTTATTTTGACCAATGATGAATATTTCAAGGACATCACTTTGGATAAGATTATAAAAATCCATGAGCTTCTGACGGAAAAAATAGATATCAAAAAAGACTTCAGGGATCATCCGGTCGGAATCACTGGAACGATTTATCGACCCATACCCAAGAAAAAAGACATTGCAGTTGTTATGAAAAAATTAGTAGAAGTTCTTGAGAGAACAAAAAATCCTTTTGCCAAGTCCTTTATCGTGCTCATTATGATTGCTTATATTCAACCATTTGAGGATGGCAATAAGCGTACTTCGCGCATCATTGCTAATGCTATCTTGCATGCCCACAGCAAATCCATGCTGTCATACAGAGATGTTGACACTATCGAATACAAAAAAACCATGATATTGTTTTATGAGCAAAATAATATTTCTTATATAAAGGAAATATTTATGCAACAATTTGAATTTGCGGTGGAAAATTATTTTGGATAAAACTAGGTCGTTTCATTGTAAATAGTTTATTTACTTTGAGAACCGCTTTGAATGACTTATCGCCAGTCTGCAACGCTTTGCGCGTAGCAATGCGGGCAGAGGTGTTTTTTTGTTTTCTTTGTGGTATAGTTTAAAAGTAATAATTAAATAAAAATAAAAAATGAAAAAAATAACATGGGCAGTTTTTGTTTTTGTATTTTTTCTTAGCGCAATAGGGGTAGTAGCGCAAGGAGAAAAAGAGAACAAATTCGATAAACCAAGTGAGGCGAAAAATGTGAAAATTTCAAAAAAGAATGTTCTCTCTGAAAATGAAAGAAAATCTTTTGATGAGATTGAGAGGGTCTTAAAAGGAAAACCGGCAAAACCATCTCCCACTCCAGATTTGTCAGCTGGGGGCGCAACGGGAATATTGGGAAATCAGATTCCGACTGGTGGCCAACGATACGCAATCTTGGTGGGTATGGCAAACTATGCTGGAAAAATAAATGATCTTTGTGTAACTGCTGCTAAGACAGGGAAAAATTTTCCAACTGTAGAAGATGAATTAGCCTATTATTGCAAGGATGAAGATGCTTTGAATATGAAGAAAGCTTTGATTGATGAATATAACTATAGTGATTCAAATATTTTTATTTTTAGCGATGCCAATGCAAGATTTAATGCTATAAAATCTAAAATTGATGAACTAGTGGGAACTGAGACAACTCCAGCAAAAATGACTGCCAATGATGAATTAGTATTCTTTTTCAGCGGACACAGCTCAACTGGCGTTGCTTATGACGAAGCAGGATTGCAACTTGATAACGATGAACCTTTAGATGAGGCCATGTTTATTTATGATCAGGATTATAGCGAAGTTGATTATGCAAACGGTATCAATTATGTACCAGGAAATTCTTCCTATATCTGGGATGATCAACTCCGGGCGTGGTTTGCCGACGCCCCAACTAAAAGAATTATTTTTGCTTTTGACACTTGTAATGCAGGCGGGATGAAAGATCTTGAATCCGATGGAAGAGTCTTGGCGATGTCCAGCACTGAATATCAGAGTTCAATGACTTATTACTTAGGCGGGTATAATAATGGAACTATAGATAGTCCTATCTATAAAGAAAGCGAAGGATTGTTTGCTCATTATTTTGTGAAAAGGGCGATGACAGATGGGCTAGGAGATGGATTTAACCCGCTCAATAAAAGAAGTGTTAATCCCTTAAAATATGACGGAAAGGTGGCGATAGAAGAAGCTTTTAATTACGCTTATCCTATTATTAAAACAATACAAGCTCCAGTTTTGAATGATAAATTTTATAACGACTTATTGCTTGGCTACCAGCTAAACAACTAATTCTTTTTATTTATTAAAAGCCGCCAGAAAATGGCGGTTTTTTTGTTAGATGAATTCAAGAATTTAGAGCCCTCTTTTTTGAGATATAACACGGGCTTGCATTTTTATGAAATAGGAATAGAATAGGAAAGGTTTTGTGAAAATTTAAATTTCCAAACATAAAAGACTAATTGATATATAAATCAAAAGGTGCTTTTTTTATTTTTTTAAAAAACATCTT
The DNA here is from genome assembly GCA_000990945.1 of Candidatus Moranbacteria bacterium GW2011_GWF2_35_54. Classification (GTDB taxonomy): domain Bacteria; phylum Patescibacteriota; class Minisyncoccia; order Moranbacterales; family UBA9337; genus UBA9337. Next base: position 8,101 of record LBQR01000038.1, on the reverse strand, counting down.
TTGGGACACTAAAATATGGTCAGGAAAACAATTGTTAATTATTTTGCAGTTTGCATAAGTATTTTGAGCGTGTATTTATTCTCATCAAGTTCGGTTTTTATCCAAGAATTTTTTCAGAAAAACTCAGAGCATGAATTGATTGAGGTATTTTTTGTCATTGCCTTTCTTTTCGTCTTGAGTTTTGTTATATTTTATGTTTCGCATATCATTAAATTACCTTCTTTCGTTTTTGCTATTTTTTTTGGGATTGCCGCCCATGATGCTCTTATCCCGATAACAGAAAGCAAGGAAATTCTAGGTGTAATCGTTGGCTTGGGCGCGACCCTAATTCTTTTTGGCGGTGGTATTGAGACTCCTTTTGCTAATTTTAAAAAATTGATCTTTAAAATACTTTCACTTTCTTTTGTGGGATTGTTTCTCACTGCATTTCTTTTTTCTTGGACAGTTTACGGCATCTCGTTGCTTTTGGGACACCCTATCTCTATCGTGGTATCGATGCTTTTGGGAGCAGTTTTAGCTTCTACCGATCCGGCTGCCATTATTCCCATTCTTAAAAATTTACGTTTTAAAAAGAGAACCACCAAAGATATTATCATTTCCGAAAGTGCCGTTACGGATGTTACCGGAACATTGCTAACGGTGGTTTTTATCTCGATGATAATGGCCGGTGTAAAATTTGGTTCGTTAAACCAATGGTATGGACAAGTTTTTTCTGCGCAAAGCGGGACAATCCTTTTCAAACAACTTTTCTTTGGTATAATTTTTGGTTTTATCGGTTACATTCTCTTGGAAGGGTTAATGAAATTTAAGAAAAAGTATGAACAAGAATTTGAAGCTGATTCCGCCTTTTTCCTTTTTGTGCCGATTGTAATTTTTACTATGGCAATTTCTTTTGGCGGTAGCGGATATTTGGCAGCTTTTATCGGCGGCTTGCTATTTAGCCTTACGGAGCATCTTTATGAGACGGAACGTTTTTTTAATAATGTTATCGATGGTTTTCTAAAGCCAATTATATTTATTTTACTGGGTTCTATTATTGATGTGCACTCACTAATTGCTTATGCTCCGCTGGGAATTATAGCTTCACTTGTTTTTATGCTAGTGATTCGACCAGTGAGTGTTTTTATATCTTTGACTCCTTTTTACTTTTGGGGAAAAGAAAAGATGACTTGGAAGGAAATGTTGTTTATTTCTTCGGTGCGGGAAACTGGCGCTATCCCGGCAGTTTTGATGGTGACTATCGCTAGCTTGGGTATTCCTCAAATAGAGGGGTTAGTCGAGGTGGGGATGTGGGTTATTTTGATGACTCTTATAATAGAGCCACTTCTTTTACCATATATTGCCAAATATCTAAAAATTGCAGAACCAATTAAAGATAAAAAAAGAGTAGATTTAAACGGAAAACCCGTTGCAGTCTTGGTTACTCGAGGGAAATCCTTTATTGAACGGTTACCTTTTGTGACGCAGTGGGTAACTTTCCATGGCGTTAAAAAAGTGGCTATTTTATTGTGCTTGGAAAATAATTATTCTCTAAAACTTGTCCGGGAAACTGAAGAATTGGCCCAAAAAGAATTTGAAAAAATAAATGCAATTCAAATAGAAAAAGATCTTCCGGAAATAGAGTTTTCTTTTGTGAATCGAAAAGGATTTTTGCATGATAACATTGAAATAATCTCCAAGGAAAATAAAAACGTTACGGTTATTTTTGTAGGAAAGAAAATGTTAGACTATAGATTGAGTAAAATAAAAAATTTAACGGTACCTTTTTACTTTGTAGATTAATTATTAGCGTAACACTTTTTTGTTTGTTGAAGTTGCGAGAGTAGATTGCAAGATGTGCTAGAATTAAGGAGTATTTAGATAGAGAAAATTAATGAATGATATTTATAAAATACTTAAAGATCTAGGGATAAGTTTCAAGGAGTACAATCATCCGGCGGTTTTTACCGTGGAAGAAGCCTTGCTGCATAAGGGAGAAATTGATGGAGCTAAGATTAAAAATTTATTTCTCAGAAACAAAAAAGGCGACAAACATTTTCTTTTTATTACCGACGCGTTTAAAGATATCGATCTCAAGAAACTTTCTGAGGTGACCGGAGAAAGGAAGCTGGGCTTTGCCTCACTAGAGCGATTGCAAAAATATTTGAAATTAACTCCCGGGTCAGTTTCTCCTCTAGGAATAATTAATGATGTAAGTAAAGAAGTAACTATCCTTTTGGACAAAGAACTTTTGTATAATAACGATAAACTCAATTTCCATCCTAATATTAATACCTCCACCATTCAAATTTCCAAAGATGATTTTTATAAATTTCTCCGCTGGGCAGGCAATGAAGTGAAGGAAATTGAAATTTAATATTGCAAGGCTTAAATAATAAACAAACTATTTTTTAACCATTGTTCTTTTTCGGGCATAGCTGAAGCTTTTAACTGGAACTCCTATAAAAATATTGATTTTATTGTTTTTGATCCGTGTTTTGGTGTATAATGGGAATATAAAAAATTAAAAATAAAAAAATGAAAACACACTCTCCAGACGATGCATTGCTTTTTATAATTTTGATTTTGGGAGCTTTATTTGTAGTTGTTTTAGCTGTTGTCATTTTTCGTGGATTTAATAAGTCTAAAAATAAAGATATTTCAGGACTTCCAGAAAAATCAACAACAGGAAAAGAATTACTTCTCTTGCTTGGCGTACCATTTATTATTTATACAATTTTTTCATTTATAACATTAATTCCTTTACTCGAAGGAAGGAGAAGTGGATCTATGGGGGTTGCTCCGGTTTTTTTCTTTATGGGCATATTTTTCTTGGTGCCCTTAGTTTCGGTATTGTTTTCTTTATTTTTAAAGATTTTAAAAAAGAAAGGATATTTATTATATGTGACTAGAGAGCCTGGTGTGATTTATTTTTTTTCTTGGGGTCTTATTTTATTCACGTTTTCTTTTCTGATAGTAGGTACTTTAATATTTGGAGTATAAAAAACTTAGCTATCAAGCTCTTAAATTAGCAGGCCTAAAGAATTTTCAATTTAGACTATAACACACATTTAAAACTCTTAATAAAAAACTTACAATGGGTGAGTTTTTTATTTTATAAAGTATGCTTAAGTCAGATAAGCCATTTAAAAAAGTTATTACATCAAATAAACTAAAATGAAAACCGAAAAAATATATCTAAAAGAAGGTTTGACGGAGGAGAATTATCCTTTGCTTTTGGCGTGGTTTGGTGATTTGGAAATTATGAAATATATTGGCTGGGTCAAAAGAGGTCTGGCGCTAAAAAATATTAAAGAGCTAAAAGATTTTATCGCCGAATTAGAAAATGGAATTATTTTTGGAATTTATAGCCAGGATGATAAATTTATTGGTTACACGTCGCTTAGTGATTTTAAAGGTAAAGAAGAATGCGAATTTGGGATATTTATTTTAGATAAAAATTATTGGGGCCAGGGCATTGGCGAGGATGTAACGCGGTTAATGCTCAGATATGGTTTCAATCAGCTCGAAATGGAGAAAATAATTTTGAGTACTAGCGAATTTCACATCAAAGCTATTGCCCTTTATGAAAAAATGGGATTTGAAAAAACTCAACTAATTCCAGAAGATAGAACAATTTATCATAACAATGAATGGCTGTTAAGCGGAACGGTGGAGATGGAGATTAAACAAGAGAATTTTCGTTATCGAAACTTAAAACAGTAAAAGAGTTTATCCTTGCAATTAGAGATACACATCGAGTGGGTGGATATTTTTAAAAAAATAAGGAATTAGATTAGTATTGAAATAAAGAAAATTAAAGATAAAAACTGAATTTGGAAATGATACTCTTAAAATTCAGTTTTTTTATTTTTGGGTCATCTTTTCCTTGACAAAAACTGTAGATTTGCTAGGCTAAAATATTAAATTAAAGCCTTCAAAATTCTATCTGCAGTTTGAAAATAGGTATCCTCCTTAATTCCTATGAGTAAATAAAAAGTATCCAACTTCTATTTATTAGAAGAAGGATATACTCTGTGGATAGAATTTTGAAGGTTTTTTGGTTGCCACTACCAATTACCAATTTATACGAATATACGAATAATAAAAAATTGTTATATTGTTAAATTGTTATATTGTTAAAATACAAAATTATATATTTCAATGACCGATGACTTAATGACTAATGGCTGATGACGCCAATTTTTTTATGTTTTAAATGTTAATATGCTAACGTGCTAATGCGTTAAAATGCTAATCCGCCAGCTGGCGGAGTTAACATGTTCCATGCTATGTGTTATCATATTAGTAACAAAGTTAATTATAATCTTAAAAAATATGCAAATAAAAAACTTGAATGTTTACTTTTTTGTTTTGATTTTAGTAAGCATCACTGCAGCTACTTTCTTTTTATTCCAACCATTTTTGTCCGCTATAATAATGGCTGCAGTTTTGGCGGCTACTTTTCATACTCCTTACCAATATTTGGCCAAAAAAACCAAACGCCCTCATGTTAGTTCCCTACTAACATGCTTTCTGGTTTTATTTGTGATAGTTTTGCCGGTAACAGCTATTACCGGATTGGTGGCCAATGAGGTTAACCACGCTTATCAAAAAATAATTGCTGAAGATAATTTTTATCAAAATCATGTCGTTAACTATCTGGAGATTTTCAAAAACTCGCAGTTTGCCAAATCAATCAATTTAAATAATTTTCTTGATCAAAATCAAATTAATAAATCAGTCGAGAAAATAAGCAGCGGAGCGTTGTCATTCGTCCAAGCAGTTTACCAAAATGTGGTTGGATCAGTGATTTGGACATTTGTTATGTTCTTTACCTTGTATTATTTTTTGGTGGAAAGCAAGACTATTATAAGAAAGATAATGTACTTAAGTCCGCTAAAAGATGAATACGAAGCAGTATTGACGGGAAAATTTTCTTCAATGGTGCGAGCAACCCTTAAGGGAACTTTGATAGTGGGAGCGGTCCAGGGAATATTAGGTGGAATTATGTTTGCTATTGCTGGCGTACCTTCTTTTATAATCTGGGGAATTATTATGGTAGTGCTCTCAATTATCCCGGCCATTGGTTCAGGTTTAGTTTGGGCGCCGGTAGGACTTATTATGTTATTTACTGGCAACATCTGGCAGGGGATTTTTATTCTAGCTTTCGGCACAGTGGTTATTTCTTTTATCGATAATATTTTAAGGCCCAAGCTAGTAGGAGGCGATACGGCTATTCATCCGCTTTTGGTTTTCTTTGCGACTTTGGGTGGTATCATATCTTTCGGAATAATGGGCTTTATTATTGGTCCGGTAATTATGGCTTTATTTTTAACTCTTTGGGATATTTATGGCAAGGAGTTCAAGACCCAATTAAATAAGTACAATGCTTGATTTTTATCAAAATTTGCCTGAAAAAATAAATCCGGTGATTTTTTCCGTAGATTTTTTTTCTGTCTACTGGTATTCGCTGATGTATTTAATTGGATTTATAACAGTGGCAGGGTTGCTTTACTGGCGAATCTATAAAAAAGAAGCTAATTTTTCTTGGGATGATATCTTTGAGTTTCTGTTAAATTCTTTTTTGGCTATTGTAATTGGCGGGAGAATCGGTTATGTTGTTTTTTATAATTTAAATTATTTCTTGGTTAATCCGCTTGAGATAATCTGGCCATTTAATCCAAGTGGAGAATTTACGGGAATTTATGGAATGAGTTATCATGGCGCAGCGGTTGGTTTTATATTGGCAACTTATTTTTTTTGTAAAAAAAGAAAGATCAGTTTTTTAAAATTAACAGATTTTATTTTACCTGCCATACCGGCGGGATATTTTTTTGGTAGAATCGGAAATTTTTTAAACGGCGAATTGTACGGTAGAATAACGACTAGCAAGTGGGGGATGGATTTTGGCGATGGACTAATTCGCCATCCTTCGCAATTATATGAAGCGTTCCTTGAAGGAATTTTTTTATTTATAATATTGTGGTTAGTGAGAAATAAATTATCTAAGCATAGAGGGATGATTAGCGGATTGTATCTTTTGGGTTACGGAATATTTAGATCTAGCATTGAATTTTTTCGAGAACCGGATGCACAATTAGGGTTTATTTTTAATTATTTAACAATGGGACAAATATTGTCTTTGATTATGATATCTGGAGGATTATATTTGATAAATAAAAATGTTAAGCATTAGAGCATTATTTATAATTTTCGAAAACCTCCTTTTGGTTGTCATCCCAGAAAGTAAAATTTCTTAGCGACGTAAGGAGCGTTAGAAATTTACTTATGTGGGATCTCTATCATATACAATCACAGATTTATTTAAGTTTTAGATTCCACATAGATGATTTTCCAAAAGCTCTCCGTCACTGTGGTTCGCTAAGAAAATCTATCTTCTGGAATGACAAGAAATATAAATAACGCTCTCAATTTTTACAAATAAAAAAATCCCAGTTAAATAGTGCGGATTACCGCAATTTAACGGGACAAGAAGTATGGAAAATAAGAAAAAATTAATTATTGAGTTAAATAAGAAACATTCCGAAATGTTTCAAGCCCAGCGCTTGGAGCGAGAATTGTATTTATCCAAACATCCTACCAACGTAATGGTGTTTAAATGCATGGACGGCCGGATTCATATGCCGACTGTGACATGTACCCCGCTGGGAATAATGAAACCCTTTCGCAATATCGGCGGAAGATTTGATTTGGGCTGGCCACTGCTTAATGAATCTTTCGATCAAAGTATAAAAAAAGCGGTAAAAAAAGGAAACCGAACTTTGGTTTTAGTGACCTATCATTATTCGGAGGGTGATGAGAATCGTGGTTGTGCTGGATTTCATTATAATCGTGAAGAATCAAAAAAGTTTACTGAAAGTTTTCGTAGCCAAATAATGCAAACCTACGGTGAGAATAACGGAGTTGTGTTTCCTATTTTAGTGGGTTTGGAAACGGACAAAGATGCTTTGATTTTTCACGGAGCAAAAGGAAAGATTTTGGACGTCTCAACTATTACCGACAGTTCCGAGAAAAATTTAATTTCTTTATTCAGCAAACTTTATCCTTTGATGCCAGAAAGAATTTTAGAAGATTTAATTCCTCTCGTAGCTGGAAATATAAAACGTATAGCGGAAACTAAGAGCAAAGGAAAACCGCTAGATCAATTGGTTCACGGAGAGTGGGTTTTGGCAGTGGGTAAGGGTTTCGATTGGCTACATACGCCCAATATGGCTCTGATTGTAGGACCCTATGATCCTAATATTGGAGAACCGATTAAGACAGCGGCTGGAATAATCAAATCAAATTTAGAAAATGTCGCAGAGACGCAGGGCAATCATGTTTCATCTCCAGGAATGGTTTTGCTTTCTTCGGCAGTGTATGTTGATCCGGCAGAAAAAAACAGAGCCAAAGAAAGAACTCTTTATATGAATAGAATATCGCAAGAAATAATTGAAAAAAATTATCCCGAAATGCTTACCCAAATGCATTCGATGGCGGTAATTTTAAATGCCTTTACGATGGAGATGGAGATTGTGGAGTAGTTAAAAATTACACGCGTTTGTAACTCCTCACTGACCCCCTCTCCTGTACTCGGGAGAGGGTTGGGGAGAGGGAATAAAATACACCCCCTCTCTGTCATGAGTGCATGACATCTCCCCCGAGTACAGGGGAGAAAGATGTAATTGCTTATACTTATAAAGTAAAAAAACTTTTTACTTTAGTGGGTCAGTGAGGAGTTACGCGCCATTTTTCTTGCATAAAGGCCTATTTTATGCTATAATTAAAAAATAGAAAAGCTTAAATAACAGTTGAATTTTTTTAATAACATTATATGAAATTCAGACAAGCCCTTTTTTGGGATATAAATCCTACCAAAATAGATACAAAGAAAAACTCTCAATATGTAATTGAGCGCATTTTAGATTTGGGCAATGATAAAGAGGTTAAATGGATGCTAAAAACTTATAATAAATCTGTACTTAAAAAAGTAGTTGTAAATTCAAGATCGATTGCTCCGCAAACAAAATCATTATGGACACTTATGCTCAAAGTCAAATAAAATGGCATTTTTCTGCCTTGCCACCAAGAACTAAAAAAGCTTTAGATTTTTTGTCTA
>LBQR01000037.1 GCA_000990945.1 Candidatus Moranbacteria bacterium GW2011_GWF2_35_54 | reverse complement strand
TATAATTTGTTAATTTTAAAAATATGTCCAACAATTTAATACAATTAAAAGAAAAGATGCACAACTTTGAAAAGCAACGCGAGATGATGGCGGACAAGATACATGAGCTAGATAGAGAGCTGGAAAAGATGAAAGAAAATATTCGAGAAATGGAACGAATAGTGGAAGACATTGAAAAATAGCGTTTTAGCATATTAACACGTATCATACAGCATCAGAACATAGAAGCATTAAAACAATACGACAATTTAACAATATAGCAATATAACAATATAACAATTTATTCCTTCTAAACTTACATCTTCTTAAGATCACAGCTTCTTAGCTTCATAAATCCCTAACTTCTTAAAAGTCTCCCTTGCTCAAAAAAATCAAAAAGGATAGAATTATTCTATGTAATTGCAAATAAACAACTCAGGAAATACACCTAATGCCAGATTAACTTAATCCGTTACAGTTAATCAGCGGTACAACCTCGGGAACCAAAGAGGTTGGACCTCTTCAAGATAGAAGTAACGTAGTTAATCGCATATAATTTAAATATGGTAGGAAAAATTTTAAAAAAAACAAAGAGCATTCTGTTTGCCAATCCGCGAGTATTGTATGAAAGTGAAAGACATTTAGTTAACAAGTCTTTTTATTTTAAGGGAGTGAATAATAAAGCTGTTTTGCTTTTGCATGGTTGGACAGCTGTTCCTTATGAGTTAAGAAGATTGGGGATTTATCTAAATGAAGCAGGTTATACGGTGTATGGTCCGATGCTAAGTGGACACGGTACAAAACCAGCTGATTTAGAAAAAGTAACATACGAGGATTGGTTAAATGATTCCAGAAGAGCTTATCATAAATTAAAAAAAGAATATGCAGAGGTTTTCGTGGGCGGGACATCAATGGGTGCGACATTGTCTATCGAACTAGCTAAGGAAAATGCGGATATCAAAGGATTAATACTGCTAGCTACTCCGTATAAAATAAAATTAGAGAAAGTAGGTAGAATATTAACGATAATTTTTAGTTGGTTTAAAAAATATCAAAAAAAGTTTTATCCACCGACCTTTGGATTCAAAGGAACTATCACGCGAGACATTTCTTATCAAGTTTATCCAATTAAGAGTGTTTTGGAATTAGGAAAACTTATCGAGCTTTCAAGAAAAGATTTGGAAAAAATAAAACAGCCCTGTCTTATTATGCAATCTTCCAGTGACCATATAATTACTCGAGGTAGCTTGAAAAGAATTTATGAAAAAATAAGTTCAAATGTAAAAAAGAAGAAATATATTAAAAAATCTTATCATACCTTTATTTCCGATATTAAAAATGAACATGTTTTTGAAGAGATATTGAATTTTATTAAATCGATATAGGGAAAAGTTTATAAAGTTAGAAGGTTTTTAAAATTTTTGTATTATTTGTATATTTGTAATAGATTTGTAATTTGTAGTTTATGAACATCGCTATTTTTACCAACAATTATCTGCCAAATCCATATGGGGTCACAACCTCAATTGAGAGTTTTCGCAAAGAATTTAAAAAAAGAGGGCATACGGTTTATGTTTTTGCGCCAGTAAATAAAGGTTATAAAGATAGAAATAAAAATGTTTTTCGCTATCCTTCTTTAGACATAAAATATAAAATAAAATTTCCATTGCCTATCCCTTATTCTCGAAAGATGGATAAAATAATTGAAAAACTAGATTTGGATATAATTCATGCTCAGCACCCAAATTTATTGGGAAGTGTGGCGATGAAGTGGGCAAGAAGGAAAAATATCCCTCTGGTTTTTACTTGGCACGCTACTTATGACCAATATACTCATTATGTGCCGTTAATACCAAAAAAAATAGCTATTAATTGGATAATGAAAAGTGCAGTTAGGTATGCCAATCGGGCAAATAAAATTATTGTTCCTACTGAAGCAGTAAGAAGGGTTATTAAAAATTGGGGAGCTGTCAACAAAAATATAGAAACAATCCCTACGGGAGTAGACGAAACGATGTTTTTAAATCCTAATTCGGAAAAAATCAGAGAAAGTTTGAGAATAACCAAAGATAAAAAAATAATTCTTTCAATTTCTAGATTAGCAGAAGAGAAGAATCTTATATTTTTAATCAAGGAAGTAGTTAAAGTTTTGAAAAATAATGGGAGGTGATGGATATTTGAAAAATGAATTGGTGAAAATAGTAAATAAAGCCAAGGTTAGCGTACGAGTTTTTTTTGTGGGGCTTATTGAAAAAACAGATATAAAGGATTATATGAATTTGGCGGATGTTTTTGTGTATGCATCCAAGAGCGAAACCCAAGGAACAATCATAACTGAGGCAATGTACGCAGGACTTCCCATTGTGGCAATCGGCGCTTTGGGAGTGGGTGATTTAATAGAGGACGGAAAAACAGGATTACTAAGTACGGATAGAGGTAATGATTTTTCCAAAAAAGTCGAAGAATTATTAGCAAGTGAAAAATTAATTAAAAGTTTAGGAGAAAATGCTAGAAAAGAAGCACAGGAAAAATATACGAGTAAGGTTTGCGCGGAAGAAATGTTGGAAGTATATAAGGAATTAATTGGAAATTGTTAAATTAGTATAGAATATCTTTTGACAAATAATATATTTTGCTTATAATACTACTACTGTACAAAGGGGTAGTATTTTTCAGTTCCTTCAACAAAAGAGAGGCTAGATAATGAATAAGATAGCGGAAAGGGTAGGAATTATTTTTTTGGTTGCATCTGTATTTACAATGAGTGCTTGCATGAAGGCTCAAGTTGATGACGGCGCTAAACCAGGACCACCTTTGACTGACGAAGGCAAGCCGCAAAAATCAGTTTCGGAAAGCGTTCCACCTAGAGGCTCTTTTGCGCCTGGATTCTTTGTGAAAAATACAGTGCGCAAATTAAAGAGTGCGTTGGAAGATATGAATGAGTCTGGTGAAAAGGCTAAAAATATTGAACAAGTCCCGGCAACTGTGGAAGAAGATGTAATTTTGGCTGAAGAAAAGCCGGATGGTGCTGTTATCAAAAGCAGACCATCTAATGGGGTAGTCATTATTAAAGCGGGCCCTCGCAAAATAATGTATGCTGTAGTGGAAAAAAGCGACACAAACCTCAAAAAAAGACGATAAAGTTGGGAGGGTGTTTTGTTAGAACTTTGAGCGTTTCGGAAACCATGTTTCCGAAACGCTTTTATTTTTTTGGAATTTAGAAATCTATAAATTTGAAAATTTAAGATTTTTGATTGTGATATTTTTAAACTACCCCGATGTTTTTATGTTAAAATGTTAATATGCTAACATGCGCCATGATTTCACCTTGACTATTTATTTCCTTGTAGTATCATTTTAGATGAAAGGAAGTTGGAAACCTTTCGTGTGAAAATTGAATATAAATAAAGGTGGTCTCAATGTTTTGTGGCGTCGGAAAGCCCGACTTCGCTAAAGCTACGTCGAGGCAAGCTAGATGGAACCGCGAGAATCCTCGTTCTAGCAATTTAATTTTTTTAGATTGTTTGGAATGAGGATTTTTTTATTACTACGAACATACAAATCTAGTACAAATATACAAATTACGAATGCGAATTGTAGGCGGTTTGATAAAAGAGTTGTGAATTTACTGAAGTATTAGTGAGTTTTGTTTGCGGGATGTTTTTCTCTACGAATTACCACGTAAAATAAAAAAGTATTTTTATCACGTGGCGGGCAAATCTAGTACAAATATACAAATTACGAATGCGGAGAATTGAGAACATAAGAATAAGAAAAGTTTAAAATTGCTAGATTTTTCAAGATACAGTTGCTATCTTATTGTAGGGATTTGTAGATTTGTAGCAGATTTGTAAATTTGTAGTGAAGTTAAAATGTTAATAAGTTAATATGTTAAAATGAATAATATGACAGAAGAAAAAAAAGACGATAACTTAATGGAAAAAATAGTGTCTTTCTGCAAACGCAGGGGATTTGTTTTTCCTTCCAGTGAAATTTATGGAGGATTTGCCAATTCTTATTCTTACGGCCCCTATGGAACTCAGTTAAAAAATAATATTAAAAAACTTTGGTGGAAAAAAGTAGTCCAAGAAAGAATGGATATCGTGGGAATTGACGGTCCAATTATGCTTAATTCTAAATTATGGGAGGCTTCAGGGCATACCAGCGGATTTAACGATGCGATGGTGGACTGTAAAAAATGCAAAAAAAGATTTCGAGCAGACCATATCGTAGAAGAAGCTACGGGCAAAGATCTTGAAGGACAACTGGAAGCGATGACCAAAGTTCTCAAAGAAGAGAAAGTAAAATGTCCGGAGTGTGGCGAGTCGGATTGGACCAATGTGCGAGAGATGAACATGATGTTTAAAACGGAAATGAATGGTTATTATGGCGATGTTTATCTGCGCCCGGAAACCGCCGGAGCAATCTTTATCGAATTTAAAAATATTATTGATTCTATGCGAGTCAAAGTTCCTTTTGGAATTGCTCAAATTGGTAAGGCTTTTCGCAATGAAATTGTGGCAGGTAATTTTATTTTCCGCCTACGCGAATTTGAACAAATGGAAATAGAATATTTTATTGATCCTGAGAAAGACTGGGAGACTATCTTTGAAAATTGGACAATTTTTCAAGAAGAATTTGCGATGGCACTCGGGGCCAAAAAAGAAGATTTGCGAAGATATGAACATGCTAAAGAAAAGTTATCCCATTATTCTAGAAAGACTGTGGATATTGAATATAGGTTTCCTTTTGGATTTGGAGAACTATTTGGCTTGGCTCACCGGGGAGATTTTGATTTATCTCAGCACGCTAAATTTTCCGGTAAAAAATTAGAATACTTTGATGCTGAAAACAATCGCCGATTTATCCCACATGTAATTGAACCCACTTTCGGATTGGATAGAAGCATTTTGCTGGCTTTGCTAGCCGCTTACCGAGAGGAAAAATTGGAAGATGACAGTGAGAGAGTAGTAATGAAATTTCCTAAATATTTGGCGCCGATAAAAGCAGCGATATTCCCACTTTTGAAAAATAAACCGGAATTAGTCGCCAAAGCTAAAGAAATTTACAATAGTCTAAAAATGGAATTTATGTGCGAGTTTGATGATAATGGAAATATTGGAAAGAGATATCGCCGACAAGATGAAATCGGAACTCCATATTGTATCACGGTGGATTTTGAAACATTAGAAGACGGTGCGGTAACAGTAAGAGACCGAGATACGATGGAACAAAAAAGAATTAAAATAGAAGAGCTAAATAGTTTTTTGAAGGAGAATTTGAAATAATTTTTTAAGTTAAAAATATGTCAGAAGATAAAAAATCTACAACAATCGAAAAAATAGTGTCGCTTTGCAAGCGACGAGGGTTTATATTTCCGTCTTCGGAAATTTATGGTGGATTTGCGGCTGTATATGACTTCGGCACATATGGGGTTGAATTGGAAAATAATATAAAAAAAGAATGGTGGAAATACATGGTGCAAATCAGGGAAGATATTATTGGTCTTGATTCCAGTATTTTTATGAGTCCAAAAGTTTGGGAGGCTTCAGGACACGTTAGTGGTTTTTCTGACCCACTTACTGAATGCAAACAGTGCCACTTGCGACTCCGCGTGGATCATCTTTTGGAGGATGCAGGAATTGTGGCTGATGAAAAAATGAGCGAGGAGGAAATAAATAAAATTTTTGATGAGAATAAGGCGAAAATAAAATGTCCCGTTTGTATTGCAAGCAATTTTTCCGAGGTCAAAAAATTCAATCTTCTCGTGAAATCCAATCTTGGAAATTTCACGGAAGATTGGAGCAAGGGACCCGTATATCTAAGAGGAGAAACCTGCCAAGGCATTTATGTGAATTATAAAAATGTTGTGAATTCTTCACGCGTGAAAATTCCGTTTGGAATTGCGCAAATTGGAAAAGCTTTTCGTAATGAAATTACTGCACGACAATTTATTTTCCGCACGCGCGAGTTCGAGCAGATGGAAATGCAATATTTTACTAATCCTGAGCAAGAGATGGTTGAATATGAAAAGTTGCGACAGTATCGTTGGCAATATTACACGAAAAATCTTGGCTTTAAAGAGGAAAATCTAAAATGGCACAAACATGATAATTTGGTTTTCTATGCCAAGGAAGCATACGACATTGAATATAATTACCCGTTTGGTTTCAAAGAATTGGAGGGTGTACATGCTCGTGGTAATTATGATTTGACCCAACACACTAAATTTTCCGGCAAGGAATTGTCTTACGTGGATCCTTTTACCGGTGAAAAGTATATCCCGCACATCATTGAATCATCAGTTGGTGTCGGACGAACCATGCTAGCCGCAATTTGCGATGCATACACTGAAGAAGAAATTAATGGAGAAAAAAGAATAGTTTTGAAATTCAAGCCAAACTTGGCACCTGTCAAAGTCGCAGTTTTTCCTCTCATGAAAAATAAGCCAGAATTAGTAGTTAAGGCCAAAGAAATTTATGATAGCTTGAAAATGCAATTTATGTGTGAGTTCGATGACAACGGAAATATCGGGAAAAGATATAGAAGGCAAGATGAAATTGGAACGCCTTATTGTGTGACGGTAGATTTCGAAACTCTAGAAGACGGCGCAGTAACAGTGCGAGACAGAGACACTATGGAACAAAAAAGAATTAAAATTGAAGAACTAAGTAGTTTTTTAAAGGAGAATTTAAAATAATTCTTAAAGATAAATTTCACAAGAGGGAGGATGCTATGTTTCCAGATGCATTTTTTTATGGGGGAAAGAGAGGTGCTTTTTTCCGTTTAAATTTCTCATGAAATATCTGCAATTGACAAACAGTACAATTAAGTATATAATGGTAATATACAAAGAATATGAAAAATATTTTTGAAAAAGTGGATGGTTTTAATTGGGATGACGGAAATATTAATAAAAACAAGAAAAAACATCAGGTAGAAAAAGTCGAATGTGAAGAAGTTTTTTTCAATCAGCCACTTGTTATTTTTCCAGATAAAAAACATTCTCAAGAAGAAAGCCGTTATTATATTTTAGGAAAAACAACCAGAAATAGGAAGTTATTGGTAGTTTTTACAATTAGAAATAATAAAATAAGAGTCGTTTCCGCTCGAGATATGAGCAGGAAAGAAAGAAAAACATATGAAGAAGCTTAAAAAAATTCCTAAGTTTAAAAATGAAAAACAGGAAAAAGAGTTCTGGAGTAAAAATGATTCAGTTGATTATATCGATTGGTCAAAAGCCAGAAGTGATTTTAAATTTTCCAATTTGAAGCCGTCCACAGAGACGATTTCTTTGCGACTTTCTAAGTCAATGCTAAACGAGCTAAAAACTATAGCCAACGAAAAAGATGTGCCATATCAATCATTTATTAAAATTATTCTAGACGAAAGAATAAAAAATGAAATCAAGAGAAGATCGGTGCGTCATAAAGTATAAATTTGAAATAAAATTATGAAACAAAGTTTGATGGAAAAGTTTAAAAAAGAATTGTTAGAAATAAGCTATCTTGGTTCGGCGGTGGCTGTTTTGCATTGGGACCAAGAAGTAAATATGCCAGAGAAAGGTAATGATCTACGCGCAAAAATAATAGGGAATCTGGTGGGAGAATTGCATGATAAATTTACATCTAGTAATTTTGAAAAATTATTATTGGAATTGAATAAAAAATTTGATGCGGGAAAACTTAATGATGAAGATAGCTGTATCGTGAGAGAAACTTGGCGGGAATTTTCTAGGGAGAAAAAGTTGCCCTTGAATTTTGTAAAAGATTTGGCCGAAACTACTTCAAAAGCTCAAATGATCTGGTCTCAAGCCAGAGTTAAAAATGATTTTAAGTTATTTTTGCCTGAACTGAAAAAAATAGTTGAGCTAAAAAGGAAAGAGGCTAAACTGATAGGTTATAAGGGATCACCATATAATGCACTACTGGATACTTATGAACCCTACATGGGAGTGGAAGAAATTGAAATGATTTTTTCAGAATTGAAAGATTTTCTGATTCCTTTTTTGGCGAAAATAAAGAAATCCAAGGTTAAAATAAATAGTAGTATTTTAAAAGGAAATTTTCCAATTGAAAAACAAATTGAATTTAATAAATCAGTAGCAGGAAAGCTTGGATTTGATTTTGGATCTGGAAGACTGGATAAAAGCACTCACCCTTTCAGTATTGGTTTTAATCCTCAAGATGTTAGAATAACCACTCGCTATAAAAAAGATGATTTATTGTATTCAGTTAATAGCACGATCCACGAGACGGGACATGCTCTTTATGAACAAGGAATCCCGACGGAAGGCTTTGGGACGCCGTTGGGAGAATCAATTTCACTGGGAATTCATGAATCTCAATCGAGGATGTGGGAAAATATTTTGGGTAAGAGTGAAATTTTTTGGCAATATTTTTATCCAAAACTGCAAAAAGAATTTCCTGGACAATTTGGGAAAATAAAATTTGAGCATTTTTATCAAGCGATAAATACTGTAAAGTCGTCATTGATTAGGACTGAAGCAGATGAAGTTACTTACAATTTGCATATTATTTTGCGTTTTGAAATTGAGAAAGATTTAATCGAAGGCAGTATCGCTGTGGAAGATTTACCTCAGATTTGGAATGATAAATTCAGAGAATATTTTGGCATAAAAGTACCTAGTGACGCTATGGGAGCTCTGCAAGACGTGCATTGGTCCGGCGGGATGATTGGATATTTTCCTACCTATACTCTGGGAAATCTTTATTCAGCTCAATTTTATGAAACCGCCAAACGAGATATTTTAAACTTAGAAAAAGAAATAAAGAAAGGACATTTCGAACATCTTTTAAATTGGCTAAGAAAAAATATTCATATTCATGGGAAACTTTTTTCTGCTGAGGAGCTAGTAGAGAAAGTGACGGGAGAAAAATTAACTAGTAAATATTTTATTGATTACTTAGAGAAAAAATATTCAGAGATTTATAAACTTAAATAGTATTTTTTAATTTACAAAAAAATATGGAAAATAAAAATGATGATGTTTTAGAATTAATGCGGAGTTATGAATTACTGCTAAAAGATTTGTATGCGCTTTTTGCTCTAAAAATTTCGGAGGAAAAAGAATTTTGGTTAAAGTTATCGGAAGAGGAAAATAAGCATGCTTATTGGTTGGAAGTACTCGGAGCAAATATGCAAAAACAAAATATTTCTCTTAACGGCGACGACAGATTTAATCTGCCGTTGATGAAGAGCAGTATTTCGCATATCCAAGAATCACTGGAAGATTTTAAAAAAGTTGAGATAAGTCTTTTTGATGCGTTGACTTTTGCCAGTGATATGGAAAATTCAATGATTGAAAAAAAGTTTTTCGAGGTTTTTTATGGCATCAATGATGATTTTGATCGAGTGATGAAATTGCTTAAGGAAGAAACAATTGCACATAGTCAGAGGATTGAAGAGAAATTGAAGAAGTGTTCTACATGTTAAAGTTGATTATTTTTTATTTAGCAAGTTGATGGATTAAATCTGTTGATTGAGATCTCTCCATGCATAAATTTCCGAGTACAGAAATTTATTTAGTCGAGATGACACGCTATTGAAGTGTTTTAATGTTAAAATGTTAATCCGCCAGCTGGCGGAGTTAAGATGATCCTACATTCTACCTTGAATTGCAATTTTTCCCTCCACAAATACCTCATAAGGGGTCAAATAGCCAAGTCTTTTTCTAGGACGATTATTAATAAGTTTA
>LBQR01000036.1 GCA_000990945.1 Candidatus Moranbacteria bacterium GW2011_GWF2_35_54 | reverse complement strand
AAGTTGGGTTCATCAATAATTATTTAAAAAAATATATGGCTGAGGTTAAACCCGATATAGAAACTTTTGCTAAAATTAAAGTAGTTGGCGTGGGAGGATCCGGAAATAGCGCTGTGAGTAGAATGATTGATTCTAATATCAAAGGTGTTGAATTTGTAGCAGTTAATACTGACTCGCAAGCCCTTCACCATTCAAGAGCTGCCGAAAAAGTTCATATCGGCAAGAACTTAACTAAGGGTCTTGGCGCAGGAATGAATCCAGAAATCGGAAGGCAAGCAGCGGAAGAAAATAGAGATGAAATTCAAGAAGTATTAAAAGGAACAGATATGGTTTTTGTTACTTGTGGTCTTGGAGGAGGAACTGGCTCAGGAGCTGGTCCGGTTGTGGCTGAAACTGCTAAAGAATTAGGCGCTTTGACTGTGGCTGTCGTTACTAAACCTTTTGCTTTTGAAGGAGCGCAAAGACAAGCGATTGCCAATGAGGCTTTGGAAAATTTGAAAAAGAGAGTGGATACTTTTATTACAATTCACAACGATAGACTGCTTTCAATTATTGATAAAAAAGTTACTTTGATAAATTCATTTAAAATTGTTGATGATGTTTTGCGTCAAGGTGTGCAGGGAATTTCTGATTTAATTACTAAGCCGGGAATTGTCAATGTGGATTTCGCGGATGTGCGAGCGATTATGGCCGATAGCGGCAGTGCTTTGATGGGAATTGGAATTTCCAGCGGAGAAAATAGGGCGGCTGAAGCAGCTAAAGCAGCTATTAGTAGCCCATTGCTTGAATTATCAATTGATGGCGCCAAAGGAGTCTTATTTAATGTGTCTGGATCAAGTGATTTGACCATGCTTGAAATAAATGAAGCGGCTAATATTATTACTGAAAATGTGGATCCAAATGCCAAAGTTATCTTTGGAGCCGTAACTGATGACCAAGTGAGAAAAGGTGATTTGCATATAACTGTTGTAGCGACAGGTTTTGATACGGATGAATATGGGGATTCTCCAGCGGATATGATAGCTCGAGTGAGAAAGAGCAATGCGCAAGAAAAAGAGGAAATAATGGTAATGGAAAAAAGTTTGGATGAAATAGAAGAAGCGGCTATTCCGGAGAGAATCGCTTTTCCAACTAGAAAAGTAGAAAGTAAAATGATAATTGAAGAAAAATTGCAACCCAAGAGAAACAATGTAACAGTTTCAAGAGATAACGATGATAATGACGATGAATTAGAAATTCCAGCTTTTATCCGTCGAAAAATGGGGAAATAAAACAATTCAAAAAATCTTTTAATATAAAATCCTCGACATCAAGTCGGGGATTTTATTTTTCTTATCAGTAGCCCGCAGAAAAGGTGGTCAAATTTTAAAAAAAGAGTTAGACTATAAATAAGGCATGCAAGTATTCGTGCCAATTTCTTTTAATTAATCTTTATGAAAATATCAAAAAGTTTGTCGTTGCGCTAGTTTTGTTTTTTATGTTTCCGGTTTTTTGTAATGCGTTTACTGTCAATATAACATCCGATATGCACGCAGGAAGCAAAAACAAGAGAGATAAAGGCGATAGAGATGGCGTAAACAATGTGACTTATCCCAAAAAATGGAAGAAAAATTTTAGAAATTTCATTAAGGACCCGGCGGATTTGTATTTAATTTTGGGCGATAATATCAATGGCTCCAAGAAAGATTATAAATTATATAGAGATATGCGGTTAGTAGTTAATAAAAAGAAGCGCGCCGCCCTATTTGTCAAAGGAAACCACGATACTGATAAAAAATACAACTATTTGGCAGCTAAAAAATATTATATAACAGATAAAGATAATTGGAGAATAATAGTTTTAGATACCAACGAAACTAATAAAATTACCCAGACTCAGTTAGATTGGTTTAAAGAAATGCTAAATACGGACAAAAAAGTTTTAGTGGCTATGCACGAACCTCCTTTTGTTGTAAATTCTACTGAGCCAATTGGGGAGTTTGGGCCTTTTCTGGAAATAGTAAAAGAACATGAAAATATCAAGTATGTATTAAGCGGACATTCTCATCTATCTGAAAATAAAACTGTGTCCGGTTATACGCCCGAATTTATTACGGTGCAACCGCTAACGCTCAGAGGGAGTATTGGAAAGTTCTTAAAACTTGAATTGGAATAAAAAATAATTTTCTTTATAAAACTCCGCGTTATGTTAAGTGCGGAGTTTTAATTATAGCCAAAAATTGGGAAAAAAGCTAAAATATAAAGGTAAGCAATATATTTTTTTAAATTAATGAATATTTTGGGTTTTATTTTAATATTGAGTGTTTTCATAGCCATCTTACTGGGCGGGCATTTTTTTATTTATTTTTCAGTAGTCAAATTTTTAGCCATTACCAGTCTCGGCGCCAAAGTGTGGCTAGGCGGAGGACTTTTGTTTTTAAGCGTCAGTTTTGTTTTATCTTCAATTTTAGCTCATTATAGCGAAGGACTTTTGGCCAGAATAATTTATTCCGTATTTAGTTTTTGGCTAGGAATGGGTTGGAATTTGATTATGGCTTTTGTGGTTTCGTGGCTAGTTGTGGGCACGGCAAAAATGGCAGGACAAAGTTTTGATTATAAGTATTTGATGGTTTTTTCAATTATTTTTATGTTAGTATTTTCTATTTGGGGAGCGTGGAACGTTTATAATCCAAGAATAAAAAATGTAACCGTAAAAATAAAAAATTTACCCCAAGAATGGCGAGATAAAAAAGTGATTCAACTTTCCGATGTGCATTTGGGGCATATTTATGGAAAAAAGTTTCTAACTAAGATTGTAAATAAAGTAAATGCCCAGAATCCCGATATGGTTTTTATTACCGGAGATTTATTTGATGGGATGGATGGAAGCTTGAGTCAATTAACGGGCCCTCTTGGTGGTATAAAAGCGCCACAGGGAGTTTATTTTATTACAGGCAATCATGAATACCTACCTGGGCACAGCTAACGCCCAGCTAGCCCTAAAAGATGCACCAGTAAAGATTTTAAATGATGAACTTATAAATATTGATGGCATGCAAATTTTGGGCATTAGTTATCCCGAGAGAGGGGGCGAAGAAAGTTTAGCTCAAAAAATAAAAGCGTTAAAAGATTTTGATTTTCGAAAGCCAAATATTTTGCTCTATCATAGCCCGAGCGTAGTTAAAGAGGCGAAAGATTTGGGAATTAATCTGCAACTAGCTGGACACACCCACGGAGGACAAATATTTCCTTTTCAATCAATTACTTATTTAATTTTTGGCAAATATCACAGCGGACTTTCCCAAGATGGTGATTTTTCTATTTATACTTCAGTCGGTACCGGCACCTGGGGCCCGATGATGCGCACTTCCGGCAGGAGTGAGATTGTGGTTTTGAGTTTTAAATAAAAGAAAAACAAACTTTTCATAATAAAAAGTCGTCTTGCAATTATAAAATTGCAAGACGACCGACAGCGTGAGTAAATGTTCATTTGTTAAGTTTTTTAAGAGTTTCTTTTGCTCCAAGAACTCGAGCATCCACTTCGCACAGTACATTTTTTCTAAACCATCTCCCGAATGGCGACCTGGCTTCTTTGAAACCAAGCAGAAATCCCTCGGTATAATTTCGTCCTCGGGATATGAAATGAAGCTC
Source organism: Candidatus Moranbacteria bacterium GW2011_GWF2_35_54 (assembly GCA_000990945.1). Lineage (GTDB taxonomy): Bacteria > Patescibacteriota > Minisyncoccia > Moranbacterales > UBA9337 > UBA9337. The sequence goes on along the minus strand of LBQR01000036.1, from coordinate 7,499 downwards.
CCATTTTTTTGTCGCCTCATCAATAGCTCTCATTTTTTCTCCAAACAACCACCCAGCACCTAGATTAAACATTTTTAGCCTCCATGGCGGTAGAATTTTTTTTAGAACTATGCTTATTCGGCTGTGTATTTATAAAAACATTAATTAATATTCTTGTATTATTGTACACAATGCACATGAAAAATCAAGGGTACCACGCACTTGCATTATAAGCAGTATGTCTGCTAGAATAAAAAACCAACTCATTGTAGTGGGGAAAACAGTTCGTTAAAATAAAATTACGCAAGAACAAGACTATTGACACATAAAACTGACTTAATCAATTAAGTCAAAAAATCAGCCACGGAGGATAGAGATTATGAATAATAAAGGAAAAATGCCGGAATCTTCTAACTCAGGGGACTTTGTAAGGAGTGGGACCGTAAGCCCATCGAGTTTGAATGCACGAGATTGGCTTGAAATCATCGAATGTTCCCTGGAGTCATGCAAAAATATTCTGCGAAAGGTGTTCGAAAAGCGGGGAGATCTTCTGAAGATGGAGGACATTCTAAACCATCAGATCGAAGATTGTTATGGAGAATACAGAATTACTCCAAAAGAAGTTAAAGATACTTTGCCGAAATCGCTGATTAATAACAGTAGCTGGATTTTTGTTCCAGTTAAGACCCTGGAGACAAGAGAAGAAAAAGGTCAATTTTTTGAGAGACGACTTTTCATTTTAGTGGATTTGGCGAAGTTGGTGATTGTGGATGCTACCTTCCGTAAGGACCCGCAACCCGATCAAAGAATAATCCCAGGCAAAGCTCCCAAGATTAATGAAAATGTCTCAGGGTGTCAAATATACATGGATTACAACGATCCGGCATTAACGTCGGGAGGATTTACTGAAGAGATAATGCCTTACTTCGCAGATGCCGAGATGAAATTGGGAGAAACTATTATCATGCGTACTCTCAATCATGCCGTTACTGAATTACGGGAAATCAGAGATGAAGCAGAAGAAATAGAGAAGGCGATGAAACAGTTTTTGGAGATGCGAAAGCGGTTGGGTGGCGTTAACAATATCTAAGATTAAAGTGTGTTCTTTTGTAGTGTCAAAAGGGTGTTAGCAACATAATGCTAATGCCCTTTTTATTATTCAAAAAATTGCTCAATCTTCAATCTTTTGCTATAATTTAGTTATGACTACATTAACCATCAAAAAACAAATAGTGCCTATTTTAAAGCGCCAAGGAGTTCTCAAGGCGGCTATCTTTGGTTCGTTTGCAAGAGGTGAAGAAACAAAAAAAAGTGATGTCGATCTGCTCGTTAAATTGCCCAAAAGTAAAACATTTCTCGACGTGGCGGATTTGAAAATTGAATTAGAAGATAAACTTGGCAGAGAAGTTGATATTGTTGAATATGATGCAATCAGACCTATGATAAAAAAACAGGTTTTAAAAGATAAAAAAGAAATATATGAAAAGAAATCCTAAACTTTTTCTTACAGATATTTTTGAAAGTATTGAACTGATTGAAAAATATACCAAAGGCTTAACCTATAATAAATTCATTGCAAATAATGAGGTGCAGGATGCTGTTGCGCGCAGGATTGAGATTATCGGCGAAGCTACAAGAAATGTTCCTCTAAAAATTGAGAAGAATTTGGGATACAATTAAAAAGGATCTTCCAAAATTGAAAAAACAAATTTTGAAAATTATTGAAAAACTTTAAGACTAAGAAAATCCGTCAAAAAATACATCATTCAATTTGATAATTAAAATTATTAACAATTAGTCAAAAAATATGTTAGAAAAAAAATTTCAAATTATATCAAAAGAAAGTAGAGTTGAAAGTGTGCTGGAAAATAAAGTGATTGTTATTGACAATGGAAAATTCAGAGTGGTATTAAACAGCGGAAGGCTCAATAACCTTCTTGAATCAAAAGGAATTGCTCCTGAAAAACGACAACAGGCATGGGAAGCCATTTTAAAATTCAAAGACGAGGTGGATAAATCAGATAAAACAAAAGAACATATCGGCTCTACAATTCCTTCGATGGCAATTAGCTCAATACTTTTTGAAACCTTAGGAGAAAGTCTTTTTTCAGATGATGAAATAGAGGCGCTGTTTTCCAGCTCACAAAAATGAGCTGCCACCTCGGGGCAGATAAACTTGCTCTTGCTAATATAAAAAATGTAAATGTTGATATGCTAAAATGCTAGTATGTTTTTTTGATTGCCCCTGTTGACTTATTTGTTTATTTTTTATAAAATTAGTACTGTTGTTGAAGTGATGAATAATTTGTAATCAAATTTCTAACAAAATGGAAAATGGAAAAAAGAGAATAGTAATTGGATTAGTGGGGGCAACTGGATCAGGAAAGGATACGGTCGCTAACTATTTAGAAGAAAAATACAAAGTGCAAAAAATGCGTTTTGCTGATCCGCTCAAAGAAACCTTAGCAATTTATTTTGATAAATTTTCCAAGGAAGACCAAGGCTGGTTAGCTGTGCAATTCCGTAAGAGATTTGGTGATGATATCTTGAGTCGAGCGCTACGAAAAAGAATTGATAATGGACAGGGGATAATCATGGTCAACGGCGTGCGTTTTTGGGAAGATTTCCATTTTGTAAAGTCATACAGTGATAGCTACATTTTTTATATTGATGTGGCCCAGAAAATTCGTTGGGAGAGAACTGTTAACCGTGGAGAAAAAAGTGATGATGCTATGAGTTTTGAGAAATTTATAGAAACAGAGGGGGAAATGGAAACAGAAAAATATGTTCCGGAAATGAAAGAAAAAGCTGATTATATAATTAAAAATGACGAGGATTTAACGAGTCTACTGGCTGAAGTAGATAGGGTAATGGAAGAAATTAAAAATAAGTAATATTTTTTTGAGACTTTTTTGAAAGTCTCTTTTTTGTTAGTTTTGTTCCGTTTGAATATGACGTGGAGTTTCTGGCGTTTCTAAAAAATATCATTTTTTCTCGCCTTTCGCGTCCGCATCGGCAGTTCGAAAAAATAATATTTTTCAGAAACTGGATCTGTTTTTTTAATATTTATATTTTAATAATATTATGGCAAAAATAATTTTAGGTTTAGTAGGTGAAATAGCTTGTGGCAAGGGAACAGTGGTAAAATATTTAGTCGAAAGGCATGGCGCCTCTACACGTCGATTTTCAACTATCTTAAGAGATGTGATGGATAGATTGTACATCGAGCATTCTAGGGAAACGCTCCAGCAAACTTCTTCAATGCTTCGAAATACTTATGGCGAAAACATTTTAGCCAAAGTTATGGATAAGGATACGAGAGATGATGAAAATCCCATTATTGTTATTGACGGTATCCGGAGAATTGCAGATATTGAATTTTTAAAAGAAAATCCTGATTTTAAAATGGTTTTCATCGATGTCAGTCTGGAAAAAAGATATGAACGCATAATCAAGCGAGAAGAAAATTCTGATGATAAAGTTAAAACTTTTGAAGAATTCAAATTTGACGCCCAGCGCGAAGCAGAGCTAACAATCGGTGAATTAAAAGACATCGCGGATGTAATCTTGGATAATAATGGAACGCCAGAAGAACTGGAGAGGCAAATTGAAGAACTGTTGAAATAAAAAGATAGCGCCACCTGTTTTTATGCAGGTGGTTTTTTGTTTTTTTATTTACCACGAGATAACTCCTCACTGACCTCTATGGCAAAATCGAGTCTGTCTTTGTGATGTTTAAATTATCCCTGTGGATGATTTAAAACTCCTGACGCGGCAATCTAGAAATGGTTAAGCAACGTTCATAGTTACTGGATTGCCACGAAAATATTGAGTACAATATTTTCTCGCAAAGACAAAATAATAGTAAATATGTTAATATGCTAATATGCTAAAATGTTGATATGTCTTTTTGTTAGTGTTACAATATAAATACTTAAATCATAGATTATTTTAGAAATATGGATAAAAAAGAATTAGAACAGAAGGTGGATGAGATTTTATCACGATCAGTAAAAGAGATTTTACCCTCTAAAGAAGCATTAAAGGAAAGAATGATGACGGGGAATAAAATGAAAATATACATAGGCACAGACGCTACTGGATCATCGCTCCACTTGGGACATGCTACTAACTATATTATTTTAGAGAAATTTAGACAGCTTGGTCATGAGGTTATTTTTTTGATAGGTGATTTTACCTCTCGCATTGGTGATCCTACTGATAAATCAGCCGCTCGCGTGCAATTAACGCGGGAACAAGTTATTGAAAATACAAAAACTTGGCTGAATCAAGTGCGTCCTCTTATTAAAATAGATGACAAAGAAAATCCTGTAAAAATAGTATATAATCACGATTGGCTCTCTAAGCTTACATTTGAAGATGTGATTGATATCGCTTCTAACTTTACTGTGCAAAGAATGTTAGAAAGAGATATGTTTGAGAAAAGATTAAAAGAAGAAAAGCCAATTTATTTGCATGAATTTTTTTATCCGTTAATGCAGGGCTATGATAGTGTGGCGCTAGATGTAGATATTGAAATGTGCGGTAGTGATCAAAAATTTAATGCTTTGGCGGGCAGAACTCTTTTAAAAAAATATAAAAATAAAGAAAAATTTGTTTTTATTACAACATTATTGGAGAATCCAAAAACTGGAGAAAAGATGATGTCCAAATCTCTCGGTACCGGCGTATTTATTGACTGGGATGCTAATAAAATGTTTGGCTCAATTATGGCTCAGCCTGATGAGAATATGAATCAATTATTTATTGACACCACTTTTCTTTCCTTGGAGGAAATTGATGAAGTGATGAAATCAGAAAATCCTCGTGATGCTAAGATGAAACTAGCTTGGGAAATTGTAAAAATTTATCATGGGGAAGAAGAGGCTGATAAAGCGCAGGAGTATTTTACTAATACTTTTTCAAAAAAAGAGTTGCCAGAAGATATTGCTGAGTTAATGGGCAGTGAAGGAGAAAATATTATTGATTTCATTATCAGAGCGGGATTCGCCACGAGTAAAGGCGATGCGCGCAGAAAAATTGAACAGGGCGGGGTTTCAATTGATGGAGAAAAAATTCCTGTAGGAGAATTAATCTTGACGAAAAATGAATTTAATGGAAAAATATTAAAGGTTGGGAAAATAAATTTTGTTAAAATAGTTTTTTAAACCCAATTATGTAGGAGGAAATTGTGTCAAAGAAAACGTTACCCAAAAATAGGCTAGGGGCTTCGACAGAGCATTCTCGATCGAGGCTATTGCGTCAATGCAACTTCGAAGGCACTGAAGGAGATGCTAGAAAATTTTTGGCCAAATGTAGAAGGGCGGCTGGGAGAGATAAAGTCATTGCTATTTCGGCTAAGAATAAATGCATGGCGTTGAAGATGATAAATATTTTGTTTCTTTTCATAAAGGAAAAGCTCCGACAGTCCTCCAATTTGTAACTTAGACAGGGAATCTTTAATTTTAAGATTCCCTTGAAAATTGCCAAAAAATGATTGATTTTGGGACTTATGTTTTTAAAATATATTTATTATCTTTAGTTTCTAAAAAATATCATTTTTTCTCGCCTTTCGCTTCGCACGGCAGTTCGAAAAAATAATATTTTTCATAAACTAAAATTGTGTTAGAAGTATATAAGTTCTAAATTTAATAAAAAAATAAATATGAATATTATAAAAACAAATATAGAAGGCGTATTGATTATCGAACCTAAAGTTTTTGGCGATGAGCGGGGATTTTTCGTGGAGACTTATAATTTAGAAAGATATAAAGAAGCAGGGATAACCTTGCCTTTTGTCCAAGATAATCTTTCTTCATCAGCTAGGGGAGTGCTTCGAGGTTTGCATTTTCAAAAGAAGTCCTTTGCTCAAGGAAAATTAGTCCAAGTGATAAAAGGAAGAGTTTTGGATGTGGCGGTAGATATTCGTAAAAATTCTCCCACTCGCGGTCAATATGTTTCGATAGAACTTTCGGGAGAGAATAAAAAACAACTTTGGATTGCTCCGGGATTAGCGCATGGATTTCTTTCTTTGGAAGACGGCACTATTTTTAGTTACAAATGCACTAACTTTTATAATTCCACTGCTGAACGCGGAATAATGTGGAATGATAAAGATTTGAATATTGATTGGAAATTTGAAGAATATGGAATTAAAAAACCAATTGTCTCAGAAAAAGACCAAAAAAATCTTTATTTTAGCGAAATGTAATTTTTTCGCAACTTTTGTTTTTTTTAAGTAACTCCTCACTGACCCCCTCTCTTATGTCTTTTTCTACCCGTCTCTGCGAGTAGTTTGAGTACTCTCAAATTGCGTGGCAGTCCAGAAAAACAGAACGCTTAATTAAACATATCCCTAGATTGCCACGGGAGTACCCTCGCAAAGACGGATCTATATTTGCTTACTCTAGAAGGGTCAGTGAGGAGTTACTTTTTTAAATCTTGACAGATGTGGTATAATATAGTTAATAAATAGGCCAAAGATTAATATTTGGCTATGAATAATAATTAAAAAATAAAAAGTATGGAAAATAATACAATAGAAAAAAAAGAAGAAATAATAAAAGAAGCAGAGATAACTAGAGAAACTTCAAATATTGCTTTTGAGAATAAAAAAGACAACAAGCCTAAAAATAAATTATCAATTAAAATTTGGCTAATCATTATCTTGGGCATGTTTTTGTCTTCGATCTTGGGCGGTTTTTTTGGCTTTATGGCGGGAGGATTTTCGGGGATGTTATCTAATAAATTAAAAAATAAAGTAGAAAATAAATTAGGCTTAAATAATGATCAACAACAGGAAGAAAAAGGAAGTATTTTTCGGGAAGAGTCAGCCGTGATTGATGTGGTAGAAAAAAATTCTCCTGCGGTAGTAAATATTGTAATTACCAAAGACATTCCTAAATTCAGAAATAATGGTTTTAATTTTTTCTTTGATCCTTTCGGGATAGAAGATGAATCTAGCCGAGAAACAGAAAAACAAAAAGTAGGAGGAGGAACAGGATTTTTTGTTTCAAGTGATGGAATGATTGTTACCAATAAACACGTAGTAAGTGATGAAACAGCTCAATACACTGTCATAACGACTGATGAGAAAGAATACACTGCTCAAGTTTTAGCGAGGCATCCTTCGCTAGATGTGGCTATCATAAAAATCGACGGCGTTAATTTTCCAGTTTTAAATTTGGGCGACTCATCGGCCCTGAAAGTGGGCCAATCTGTTATAGCCATTGGCAATTCATTGGGAGAGTTTTCCAATAGTGTGAGTTTTGGAATTGTTTCTGGTTTAAAAAGAGATATTACAGCCGGAAGTGGTTACGGTGATAGTGAAAAATTAACTAATATAATTCAGACTGATGCAGCTATTAACCCTGGTAATTCCGGAGGACCGCTTTTGGATATAAAAGGTAATGTAGTGGGAGTCAATGTGGCGGTGGCTCAAGGTGTAGAAAATATTGGTTTTGCTATCTCGGTAAACGATATCAAAAAAACCATTGAGCAAGTAAAAAATAGCGGAAAAA
>LBQR01000035.1 GCA_000990945.1 Candidatus Moranbacteria bacterium GW2011_GWF2_35_54 | reverse complement strand
ATCAACAAATGCCGCAGCTTGCACTGTGTATGTTAGTGCTAATGGAGTTTATTCAGATGCTGCTTGTACAACCTCATTGACATCAGCTATTTGTCCATAACAAATTACTTAGTAGTCAGGAAATTAAGTTTGTACACATTTTGTTTGGCTCAACTATTGAATAATGAAAAATAACCGCTGTTAGTAGTAATAGCGGTTATCGTTTTTATGATATAATAATTATGAGAATTAAGTATACCTGTCTGTTTGCATTTAGCATAATGCTAGTATTTTCTTCTATTTTAATAATGCAAAAATCAAAAGTAGTTATGAATGTGCGTGATGATATTTATTTTGGATATCCTGTTGGATTTTTAAGGCAAGATTTTAATGGATATGATTCCGTAAATTATTATCAGTCTTTTAGCTTAAAAAGAGAGAACGCTGAGACAAAATTTTTATGGGGGAGATTCGCAGTTTCTTCGGTTAGTGTTTTCGTAATATTATCTTTATTGATTTATGTTTTAGAAATTATAGATTTTCAAATTAGAAAATTGATATCAAAAACTATTATTAAGTATAAAAATAGAAAAATAAGGAAATAAAATTTTAAATTTTTTATCTTTGGGGGTGTGGTATAATTTGGGTATGAGAGAGATTGATGAGAAAAAAATTAAAGAACTGGCGCAAGAGCATAAGCTTGAACTTTTGCTCATTTTTGGTTCTCAAGTTAGTGGGAAAACCCACCCGATGAGTGATTTTGATTTTGGTTTTATTGGAGAAATAGAGTTAAGCTATGAAGACAAGGGTAAATTAGCTCATGAGCTGTCAATGTTACTTGGATTTTCTGATGTTGAAGTAGTTGATTTAAAAAAAGCCAACCCATTTCTTTTAAAAGAAATAGTAAAAAATAATAGAATTGTTTTTGAAAAAAAAGGAGCTTATGCTGATTTTTTTTCAAGCGCTGTCAGAAAATATTTCCAAGCCGGGCCAATTTTTAAATTGCAAGAAATATTATATTCAAAAACTATAGATAATTATCGAAAAAAATATGCCAAGTAAGGTTTCTGATAAAAATAAAAAAGAATCAAAAAAATCTTATGGAAAAGATGAGGTTTTGGTGATGTTTGAAAGTCTTAGGGACGATATATCGATCTTGGCAGAGGGTCAGCAAGCGATTAAAGATGAATTAACTGAGTTTAAAGGTGAGATGTATTCTTTTAAGGATGAGATGTATACTTTCAAGGAAGAAACAAATAATAATTTTGAAGTGCTTAGGAATGATTTAGATAATTTCAAAGAAGAAACGAATAATAATTTTAAAGCAATGTTTGAATATCTATCTCGGATGGAAGATGATGTTGCAGAAATAAAGGCAGAATTAAACAGCAAAAAAGACTCAGAAAAAATATCCAAAAAATGGATGAACGAAATAGAAAAAAGATTATCGCAATTAGAAAAAAAGTTAGTTGACAAGAGAATTAGCGCACTAAAGCAAAAATATAAAGCTTAATATCAATAGAGTTTTAAGTCTAAAAGAAGATATATGAAAAAAAATATTAAAAAAAGTACAGAGCAAATGTATAAGCCCAGCGAAATGATGGTTATGTTAGAAAGTATCAATGATAATGTGGCTTTAATTGCAGAGCAACATGGCGGAATAATTAGTCGTTTAGACGGCATAGATAACCGTTTAGATGGAATAGATAACCGTTTAGACGGAATAGATAACCGTTTAGATAGCATAGATGATATTTTGGGTACAATGCAAATAGATATTTCTGATATCAAATACGACTTAAAGCAAAAAGTTAGCTATGAAGAATTCGAAAAAATGGAAAAAAGAGTGATTAAATTAGAAAAACTTGTTTTTATGAAATTAAGTAATTAATTATGATTTTGATTTAATCTAAATACTTAAATTTTATAAAAAATAAATTATGATTCTCTTAATTTTTTTCATCTTAGGTTTGATTATAGGTAGTTTTTTAAATGTGATTGTTTATCGTTTGAGATTGGCGGATACTATTTTAGGACGGTCACGTTGTCCGCACTGCGCTGACCAAATTCATTGGTATGATAATATCCCGCTCTTTAGTTTTATTTTACTAAGGGCTAAATGTAGAGCGTGCAAAGGAGAGATATCGTGGCAATATCCTGTGGTGGAATTTTTTACGGGATTGATTTTTGCTTTGGCGGGCAGGTATTTTTTTAACTTTATGGATTTTGCCAGTTTTTGGGAAACTGGATTTTATTTAATTATTTTTTCTCTACTGATAGTCCTTTTGGTTTACGATTGGCAATATATGGAGGTGCCGATTTTAATTTTCTGGGTTATATTGGCAGTCTTGATAGTAAATTTTATTTTTGTCAGTTTCTCTGAGATAAATATGGGATTGGATATTAAAAATTTAAGTATCGTCTCCAATTTAATTGGAGGATTTACGGGTTGGTTTTTCTTTTTTTGCTTAGTATTTTTTTCCAAAGAAAAATGGATGGGCTGGGGGGACGTTTATATCGGATTTCTGGCGGGGTTGATTTTGGGTTGGCCCAATATTCTTTTGGGCCTGTTGCTTACTTTTACTATTGGTGCAACTTTTTCTCTGGCGTTGATTTCGCTGAAAAAAAGAACCATGAAAAGCCAAATTCCTTTCATTCCTTTTTTGGCTATCGGGACGATTTTGACAATTTTTATTATTCGAGAATTTCCTTTTGTTTTGGATTACATTATTTACTAAAATTACTTTAAAATAAAAAACTTGACAAATTTTTAAAATCACCGAGCGCCTATTGACAAAATGGGAGTTTTTGGTATCATTTAAGCCAAGTGAGGAGTAGTACCTCTTATTTATTTTTTCCCAAAAGAACCCTCGGAGGGGGCGCATCATGAAAAAACATTTTTTCTCAGTTTTGGCAATGGCAATGTTACTCTTCTGCTTCGGAGGAGAAGTCTCGGCGAATCTTGTCGTGAGTTTGGATTTCGGTGCAGGTCAAGGGACGACGGTTTATACGACCCCAGCTCCATTTACGGAAGCTGATCCCGATCAATTGCCGTGGGTGCCATTGGTATACCTGTCTGTTGAAAACACCGGGGATGATGTCAGCTCCTTTCTGTTTTGGGGCGCTGATATTAGTGGAGAAGGTTCGCTAACTATACGTTCTAGCGCAAGATATTTCGAGTTTAACACAGAGGTGTTTCTCCAGCCAGGAGAAACAGTCTGGACGCCTGTAATTGAGTTTGCTGGCGCCAACAACTATACTGCAAATGCAGGTGGCTACCCTCCAGCCCAGGAGGGGGAATTCATCAATCTGCAAAGTATGTCTGTTGAATACTCAATTAATCTCGGCAGTCTCATTATTATTTCTGAAGCTGCCACGCAGGGCGAATTTCTTAGGCGAGGGGAAATCATGGGAGAATCATCTCCTGCACCTGTTCCTGAGCCTGCCACCATGCTTCTTTTCGGTACTGGACTTGCTAGTCTGGGATGGCTGAGAAGAAAGAAAAAATAACTAGCGGACTCATAATCAAGGAGTCAAAAACCCTGCTAGACGCACGTCGTCCGGCAGGGTTTTTAAAATACAAAAAATATAAATATCAAATATCAAATCCTTTGGACTTTTTTAAGAATGTGCTATAATAAATCTATCAGAAAATCTTTGCAAAAATAAAAAAATATGTCTGAGATAAAAAATAAAAAAATGCATTTGCAAACCAAACAAGGAATGTCCTTGATAGAATTGGTGGTCTTGATCGCAATTATTGGAATAATGAGCGCCGTATCTATCGCTTCGTTGGTAACAGCCAAGAGAAATTCAGAACTGGATACAGCCGCTGAGGAAGTGATGGCGGTCTTGCGAGAGGCGCAAAATTATTCTTTGACAGGGAAAAATATCTCATCTACCTGTAGCAGTTATACGGTGGATTTCACCAACGGATCAGGAAATTATAATTTAAATAATGGTGGAGGATGCACATTAGATCAAAATTATACATTAAAAAATGGGGTAGTGGTTTCCGTTTCTACTGATACTGTTTTTATGGCGCCTCATGGTGACATTTTTGGCCTAGGGTCTGGCTGGAGAACAATAACCGTTTCTAAAGGTGGCATAACAATGAATGTTTGTATTAACTCTGCCGGGCTTGTCAAAAAAATGAGCGCTGCTTGCAGTTAGATTTTAATAAAATGTTGAATTTAAAAAATAAAAATTTAAACCCGGCAGTCACGATTGACAAGTTGAAAAATAATTTATCCCAAAAAAGAGCCTTTTCTATCGGAGAAGTAATGCTTTCAGTTTTTATTTTGGGCGTAACTATGCTAACTATATTAACACTGTATTCTAGTGGCTTAAGAGAATTTCAGGACGAAAGAGATAGCATTATTGCTTCAATGCTTGCTCAAGAAGGGGTGGAACTGGCGAGAAATATTCGCGATAATAATTGGGCTCAACGAGATAGCATAACAGATATCAGCCCGGCTACTTTTGAAAACTTCAATAATTGGACTACCGAGACTGATTCAAACGATTGCAGGACAGATATATCATCTGGCAATGTTACTAGTTGCGGAACAAGCAAAGTTTTAAATGTTGATGCAAATGGATATTACGTGCATAGCGCAGGCACTGCAACAAAATTTCGCAGAACGATAGACCTAGATTATAACGGAGATGATTTAACTGTTACCAGTTTTGTTTCTTGGAACGGATCAAACCCTCCAACGAGTGCCTCTAGCTGTACGGTAATAGCTAAATGTGTTTTTTCTCAGACAACCTTGACGGATTGGGGGACGGGAACTTAATTTAATTTCAAACCTGCCTGCTCGCCTCGTTGGAGCTTTGGCGAAGCGGGCCGGTAGGCAGGTTTCCAATTTTAAATTTTAAAACAAGGAGGGATAATCAAATGCATAAATTTAACAAAAAATTAAATAATAAAAAACTCAAAGTTTCCAGCAGATATGGATTTACTCTTGTCGAGGTGATAATTTCTATGGGAATATTTGTGGTGGTTATGGCTGGATCATCGGGGGTTTTTGCCAGTGCTTTCAAATCCTACAAGGGTGCTAAAAATGTCAATGAAAATCTAAAAAACGCTCAGTTTGCTATGAATCTGATGAGTAAGACCTTTAGAACCAGCTCAATTGTATCTAGCAGTGCAACAAGTATTGTTATTTTTGATTATTCTAGGACTACTCGAGCGTGTATTCGGTATAGATTTGACGGTGATTCTTTGAAGGAGAGTCGTTTCAATGTTGGTGGAGCTACGTCGGCTATTAAATTGACTAATTGCGCAGGAGTGAGTTCAGCTGTATTTAATGCCTCTGAAAGCGTGATGACTTCAGGAAGCGTTCAAGGTTCGTTTGCTGCTACAGATAGTGCCGGAAACGATACGACTGGCGCAAGTACTAGAGTCGGCAAGGTGACTGTAAGAATGAAAATTACCAATAATACCGGAGGCGCTTCTAGTGAAGCTGTAATTCAAAGTACATCATCCCTTAGAGATTATACTGTGGCAAATGTGGGAATAGATCCCAATAATGCTCTATAAATTTATGAATAACAAAAGAAATTTTTTAATGAAACGTGGTTCCGTATTGGTTTTTTCTCTTTTTGTAATGATGATTTCGCTAGTTATCGGAATCAGTCTAATGACTACTTCGACAATAGGCAGGAAAAGTTCTCTATCCTCAGCCAAGTCTGTTAATTCTTTTCAGGTGGCTGATAGCGGAATAGAATATGCTTATTGGAAAATAAGAGATTATAGATGGAATGAAGCTGATGGAAATCATGTTCTGGAAAGTACTGATGATTTGGATGATGTTTTTGGAGGAACAGATTGTGTTGTGGAATCGGGCAATGCTGTGGTAAACGGCAGTGTAAATGGGGGGACTTACAAACTTTATTTTTATAGAAATCCAAGCAACACAACAATGAATACATGCACTGATGCTAATTCCACAATAGAAAGAATAACTAAAATCAAATCAGTTGGAACATATAATGGGATAACCCGTTCAGTAGAGGCGGATGTTACTATGAGCGGTCTTTAATCCAATGTGTTTTCAAAATATCAAATTAACCCTTTCTCCAAAGAAGGGTTTTTTAAAGTTTTATAAATGTAAATTATCATTTTTTTTGCTGATATGCTAAAATGTTGATATGCTAAAATGTAAGATACTTTTAAAACACTAGATATGAATAGTAAAGAAATGATTCAACAAAGAATAGAAAAACTTAGAAAAGAAGTGGATAAACACCGCTATCTTTATCATGTTTTGGATAAGCCAGAAATAGATGATTCAGTCTATGATTCACTCTTGGATGAATTAATTAAATTGGAAAAAGAAAATCCTGAGTTTCATTCAGCCACCAGCCCATCCCAAAGAGTGGGTGGCGAAATTTTGGATAAATTCAGTAAAGTTAAGCATACTGTCAAACAATGGTCGTTTGATGATGTGTTCGATTTTGAAGAATTGAAAAAATGGGAAGAAAAAATTGACAAAATGGCCATAAAAAATAATTTTGAGCTCAGCGATTATGGAGAGATTAAATATTGCGTAGAATTAAAAATAGACGGGTTAAAGGTTATTTTAAATTACAAAGAAGGGAGATTGGCACAAGGAGCGACACGGGGCGATGGCGAAATTGGCGAAGATGTAACTAGCAATATCAAAACCATCAAAAGTATTCCTTTGGAATTGCCAGAAAAAATTGATTTAATTGCTGTGGGAGAAATTTGGCTGGGGAAAAATGAATTAGAAAAAATCAATAAAGAACGGGAATCTCAGGGCGAGGCGAAATTTGCCAATACTAGAAATGCGGCGGCCGGCTCGATCCGTCAATTAGATTCAGCGGTCGTAGCTAAAAGAAAACTTGATTCATTTATTTATGATATAGAGAAGATGGAAATACCCAATACCCAATACCCAATACCCAATGAAATTCAAAATTCTAAATTAAAAAATAATTCAGTATCGTCTTTGCGAGGTACTCCGAAGCAATCCAGCACGTTAGATGATTCCAAAATGTTTGAAATTACTGGATCGCCACGCAAATTCCGAGTACAGAATTTACTCGCGAAGACAAAAGATGCAAGTTTGCCCAAGAGTCAGATAGATGAACTTGAACTTCTTAAAAATTTAGGTTTTAAGGTTAATCCTTATTATAGAAAATGTAAAAGCATTGAAGAGATAGAAGAATTTTACCAAGAGTGGGTAAATAAAAAAGATAAAGAAAATTATGAACTGGATGGAATCGTGATAAAAGTGAATGCGAAAAAAATACAAGATGCGCTGGGTTATACAGGTAAATCTCCGCGCTGGGGAGTGGCTTACAAATTTCCAGCTCAAAGAGTAACTACTGTCATAGAAGATATTTTTGTGCAAGTGGGAAGAACCGGAGCTTTGACGCCAGTAGCGCATCTGCGACCGGTGCGAGTGGCTGGCTCAGTAGTGAGCCGAGCGACGCTTCACAACGAAGATGAAATAAATAGATTGGACGCGAGAATCGGAGATACGGTAGTAATTCAAAAAGCGGGCGATGTAATTCCTGAGGTAGTGAGTGTGGTAAAAAATTTAAGAACTGGCAAAGAAAAAAAATTTAAAATGCCCGACGTTTGTCCGATTTGCGGTAGTATAGTAAAAAGGGAAAATATCTCCATCTCCTCCTCCCCTTTAACCGCGTGTCGCCCTAGCTTTAGCGGTGGCGCAAGGGGAGGGCAGGCGGGGGTTGGAAATTCGGAAAGAAACCCCCTCTGTCTTACGACATCTCCCCCTTTGAGTACCCCAGTCAGAAAAGTATCTGACGGGGCAAGCAAGAGGGAGAGGAATATCAAGCAGAGTGCGGCTCATTATTGCATTAACCCTAATTGTTTTGCGGTCGAAATGCAAAAAATAATTCATTTTGTTAGCCGTAAAGGATTTGATATTGAAGGATTGGGAGAAAAAATCGTCGAGCAATTAATTCAGGAAGGTGTGATAGAAAACTTTGCGGATATTTTTGAAATCACCAAAGGAGATTTGAAGCCCTTGGAAAGATTTGCCGAAAAATCAGCGGATAATTTAGTCAGAGCAATTAGTGAAAAGAAAAAAATATCTTTGGAGAAATTTATTTTTGCTTTGGGAATCCGACATGTGGGAGAAGAGACAGCTTTTCTGATTGTTGGAGCAATCAGAAAAGAATTTCCAATTTCTAATTTCCAATTTCCAAAAGGAGGAATCAACAGTTTAAGAGATATTATTATTTATTTTCCTAAAATTAAAGTGGAGGAGTGGATGAATATTAAGGGAATTGGAGAGAAATCGGCCCAGAGTCTGGTAAAAAATATTTTAACTAAAATGCAAGCATTGGGCGTGGAGATATTTTTGGATAATTTTGAGTCTGAAAATAATGCCATGAAGAATAAAACTTTTGTTTTAACCGGCGCGCTTAGTGGCTTTACAAGAGAAGAAATAAAAGATATTATTAGAAAAGAAGGAGGAAAAATATCCTCTTCTGTAAGTAGCAAAACAGACTTTTTGTTGGCAGGAGAGAGTGTGGGTTCAAAATATGAAAAAGCTCAGAAAATGGGAGTGAAGATTATCAGTGAAGAAGAGTTTAAAAAAATGATTTAAAAAATATAATTTTAGCAGTGCTGGGTGTTATTGTCTTCCAGCAAAATATCTCTAACCTTAGTGAGACTGCCACGCAAATATTGATTACAATATTTACTTGCAGAGACAAGCGTTGAAGATGATTTTAATTAATTCATTTAGATATTAAAAATTGATTTAAAATTCAAAATTTGAAATTAAAAATTTATCTGTTTATGTTAAAAAAAGAAGATATAATGCACATTGCCCAATTGGCCAGGATTGGACTAAAGGAAGAGGAAATAGAAAAATATCAGAGAGAACTTTCTCTGGTTTTAGATTATTTTAAAAAATTAGAAGCTGTTGATACGGAAAATATTGAATCAATTGGGCATATTACCGGCTCGCACAGTGTCGTTCGCGACGATAAAATAATTGAATGCGAGGCAAAAATAATAGAAGAAATTATAAATAATTTTCCTGATCAAAAAAATAATCAGGTAAAAGTAAAAAGCATACTAACATAATCTATGATAAGACAATTGCACGAAAATTTGAAAAGTGGAAAAGTTACTTCTGTAGAATTAACGCA
>LBQR01000034.1 GCA_000990945.1 Candidatus Moranbacteria bacterium GW2011_GWF2_35_54 | reverse complement strand
GAAATGTATTTTTAGGAGAAGTTTTGGATAAAATTGATAATTTACCAATAGTCCCATTTTAATTCTTAACTGTCCCATTTCTATTTTTTCCTAACAGGAAAATTGACACCTTGCTAGGTGTCATCCTCGAAAGTAAAATTTCTTAGCAATCCGCCAGCCGGCGGAGAGCTATAGAAATTTACTTATCGGGGATCTCAAAAGAGAACCACGTAGATTTATTTTAGGGGTACGTGTGATATTTTTTTCTAATTAATAAAAACCTACTCAAATTTAATGAGTAGATTCTTAACTTCGAGCTCAGAAAACAAAATTATCTATTATTTTTCCACACAATCACATCCCTTTTGTGTCAAAAAGAAAATATTAGCATAAATCGCCAAGAGAATTGAGACCAATATCCACTGAGTTCCCGCTAAATATAACTCCACTTTAAACAAAGAAACTATCGCTGACAATAAAAGAGTTATCCCAGATAACATTATTAACAAATGTCCTGGTCCTTTATCACATTTTTTACATTCACATTTCATATTTTTATTTACCCCCCAGTTAAATAGTGCGGATTACCGCAATTTAACGGGGTAAACCGTTAAAATGTAGCTATCCGTAATATTTAATCGAGATTTTTTATTTTTAATTATTCGAATTATTCGGGTGTTCAAATAAATATTCGAGTCGCCCTATTTAAATTTATTCTACCACTATCATGGCCTTTCGCCCTTTCTCAATCTCATCCTTACTGCCGCTAAAATCATGAATTGCCGCATATAACACATCCAACTTATATGCATAATTTTCCCCTCTTCTGGTGCCTGGATCGTTAGTGATTATTAAACCGTCTTTAGTAAAGCCGGTTAAAACCAAATTATGGTAAAGAGGCCCGGGCGCGGTAAAATAAGGATTTCCTAATTTTCTACCAGCTGCTGGAACAATAATCGGATTGCCCTGAGATAAATATTTTTTGATATCTTCTTTGGTAAAATCATAAATCACTTTTAGATTTTCGATTTGGTAAAAATCTTTAGCCAGTTTCATTGTTTCCTGGGCATTAGTATCTTTATAATCTCCATATTTTTCGATTTGAAAATCAATCATTTTTTGAATCTCTTTTTCTCCTGAGTTTTTATCTAAAGTTTTTCCTTTTAAATAAGCACCGAGCATTATTAAAGATGTTTCTTCGCAAGCCTCTTCATGCTTTTCGTCCCACACGCCTAGTGGCGCTTGAGAGAGAAAAGGAACTTTAATGCTAATATTTTCTGCAATCTCAGGTTCTGCCTCTTTTTCTTTTTTGGCGCCTTCATCATTAGCTTTATTGCTATCCCCACTATCCTCTTCAGCTTCAGCTTCGATTATTTTCTTTTCTCCATCGCTAATTTCTTTTATTAATTCGTCTGAATAATTTTTTTGAAATATCTCTCTGGCCGTGTCCCAAAGTACAGGAATATTTTGTTTATCCTTTAACCAATACCACCATTCCACTCCCCAAATATAGATTGTGTCAAAGCCTGATTTTTGAGCATATTCCACATTAGCTGCCAATTTCACTTCGTTCATTGATTTGAACTGCTCTTCCACCGGCTGGTTAGTTGTCCAACCTCTTACCCATGGCTCTCCTTGAAGTTCAATCACAATCGCATTTTTTTGATCAGCAAACTTATCAATAATCCATTTTTTTATCAAGAAAAATCTCGGACCGATTGGATAGATATAATAACCCCAGCCTTCTTTATAGACATTTCTGTACATCGTGGTGCCAAAAACATCCGCTCGCTTAGCAGCCGGAATCCAAGTGCTTAACTCCCCGCTATCTGTTACAATAATTGGTCGACTATTATCCATCTGTCGAACTGTTTTTATTTCCCTATCCAATAAATCCACATCCAAAGCGGGGCAAACTCCAAAATCTAAGAAAGGTTCATTTTCCACCTGCCAATTTTTTACTTCAGTATTGTTCTGATACCTTTTGACCACTATTTTTAAAAATTCAATTAATTCCGCCTTTCTTTCTTGATCATCACCCACCCACTTAGGCACAAAACATTCTGGCCAACGCGGTACTTTTTGCCCGATGGTTAAAATAATTTCCGCCTCTCTTTTTTTGGCCTCTTCTAATTGCCAATCAATGTCGGAAAAATCATATTTATTTTTTTCTGTTTCTACCAAATCCCAATAAACTGGCACTCTAACTTTTCGCACTTTCAAATCATCTAGCATTGCGATATAACTAGCCCTCCAATCCAATCCGATATCGCTTGCATATCGACTAGAAAAAGTTACCCCTATATTAGCTTTTTTTATTTCATTTTTAACTGGGAAATTTAACACTATAAAAACAAGCACAATTAATCCAACTACACCTAGTAAAACAAATAAAGTTATTTTTAATATTTTTTTTATCATATTTTAGCACGTTAACATTTTAACATATTAGCATTTTAACATATAATCATAATAACATGTCAACATATTAACATTTTAGCATTAAAGCAGAAAACATTAAAAATATTAAAATGAAGATTTATGATTTACGAAAATTAATATTTTTAGAATCTTTATTCAACCCACAATTCTTAAATCTTAAATCATACATCCTAAATCTCATATCACAGACTCACCAAAACAATTCCTCCCGCAATTAAAGCAATTGCTCCAATTTTCTGCGCCCAATCCCAAAAATATAATTTTTCTCCAAAAA
This sequence comes from Candidatus Moranbacteria bacterium GW2011_GWF2_35_54, assembly GCA_000990945.1. GTDB lineage: Bacteria > Patescibacteriota > Minisyncoccia > Moranbacterales > UBA9337 > UBA9337. Next base: position 6,801 of record LBQR01000034.1, on the reverse strand, counting down.
TATCGGGATGTTTTATCGACATCGCTGTGGCCAAAACTAAGACAAATACAAATTGTACGCTGCTTACCGCTTGGACAAAAACCGCTCCGCCCAAAAGAATAGCGTGATTAATTAAAATTGATGAAGTTCCTCCAAAAATTTTATTTAAAATAAATAACGCAATAGTTTTTAAACTGCGACTTTCTTTATGTTTTTTATGTTTGCCAAAAATTGATTTTTTTATCTCAATTCTGTATTTGTTTACCAGTAGCAAAGAAAATCCTCCTAAAATCAAACCTATTCTCGTCCAAAAAAATCCATTGATAAAAACATTTTGATTTCCAGATACTATTTTAAATTCTTGGTAAACATAATCAAATCCACTGTAGGCAATGGCCAATAAAATTCCACTTTCCATAGAAAACGCCAATCCATTGGTCAAACTCTTATAATTCAAAGGCAAATCAAAAGAAACTAAAAATCCTCCGGCAATCAAGAAAAACAACCCTGCATAATTAATCATCTCAATCCCTTTATCGAAAAAAATTACCGCTAAAAAAAATGTAGTTATTTGAGTAATAGTTCCCACCAAAGGAGCTACTTTAGAAATTTGATTTTTTTTAACAGCTTTATAAAAATATACCAAAGCCCAAATAAAGATTATTCCAAATACAATCGATCTCAAGAAAAAACCAAAACTTACCCATTGAACCCCAAACGGAATCAAAACCAAAACGCCAGAGCTCAAGATAGCCATATAAAAAGCGTATACTGAAGGTTTGGGAATACTTTTTTTAAGTAAAAACTTATCTAAAATAAAACAAACAGCCAACAATAAATAGCCTATCAAAGATATCGAAATCCAATTCATAGATGAAAAATAATTTTTACCTATTTATAATAACATGCTTAATCAAAATTTAAAATTTTTTTCTGAAAAATTAAGCACCTACAAATTTGGGAATATAAAATTAAAATTTACCACTTTTTCACGGCCGTGAATAAGTGGTAAATTTCAAAATAATTTTTTATCAGTGTCTTTGCGAGTAATTTGAGTACTCTCAAGTTACGTGGCAATCTCTATATAAAAAACACAGAAACATTAGAACAATTTAATAATCTCAAATTCTCATATTCCTAAATTCTCAAATTCTTGTTTTTAAAATTTTTTCTTGACAACTCATTGCCCCCCCTTATAAGCTAAAATAAAGTTCTTTAAAATTTAAACAAAAGGAGGAGAGAAACATGTTAACATTTTAGCATATTAGCACGTTAGCATTAAAACATTAAAGCAACAAAAAAAGTCTAAATCAAAAAGGAGATTGACCATGAAAAGATTTATTCTAGTAACTTTGTTTTTGAGTTTTTTCGGGTTTGTATTTTTACCTTCAGCAAATGTGTTAGCAACTTATCAACCTCCAGCACCAAATCCAAACCTTAATTCAGCCACAGAATATATCTGTTATTCTCAAGCCAGCGGAGTAACTGCTGCGTGGTCAATCATTTATAAAAAATCAGATTTTAATTGTGGAGGCATTCCTGCCGGTATCAACTTTTATCCTGATTATGGAATTAAAGTTGGTTGCACTGGCAATGGCAGTAATATTGCTGGCGGTGGATCTTATGACATATATTCATATTATTCAAACTCATGGCATAAAGATGACTGGTCGGGTTATGGAGCGGTAGATAATTATAACTCTCTTGATTCTCAAATCGCTTGTTCTGTTGATCTGCCGGCTTCATATCCAGGTTTTGCATTTCAAGGTTCATATTATTCTTATGGACAAACAATCATGCCGGCAAACTATACGCCACCAAATCCTCAGCAACTTACAGTTACTCGCAGTCCTGAAGCAGGTGGAGGAGTATCGGATTATCCGGCCGGAGAAAATATCTATTGTGGAATTGATAGCTATGAAATTTGTGAGGCATCTTTTCCATCAAATACCCAGGTAACTCTTGATGCCAGTGCGAATGCCGGCTATGCTTTTAGTCATTGGGAAATTAATGACTTGGCAATGGCCGATGTTGATGGTTCGATAGATGTTACAATGGATGAGGTTAAGAATGTGGTGGCAGTGTTTGTGCCAGAGTTTGGATTTCCACTCAGTGGCTATACATTTACAACTGTGCCAATTACGGCAGTCATGGATCATTCACTAATGGGCGGTTTTTATTCTGTGGATGGAAAAGATGACAAGGTTGAGGCATTCAACGGTGAAATTGGAGATGCTCAATATGGCATTCAGATCACAGACGGAGTTCGTGGATATAAACAACAAAGTGGAAATGATTTTCTTGCTGGATACACCTATCCTGATCCTGACAATGAATATCTTTTCTACGACGAACATCCCGGCTTTGATTTTGCTGTCGTAAACGGAACAAATGTGTTAGCACCTTTTGCTGGAAGACTCTATTGGGCAACCACTGATCCAGTTAATGGAAACCCAGGTACTTATGGAACTTTTTACATTGATCATGGAAATGGTTATACTACCTGGTATTTGCATTGCAGTGGTTTAACCCAAACTGTAGTCGATGAAATAGCTCTAAATGGTTATGCTGAGGTTACAAAGGGTCAACATATTGCTGAATCTAGCAATAAAGGTACCACTGCATACCATCTCCATTTTGAAGTTCGGAAAGACGGGGTGGATGACGAGCATGTCATTGATCCTTATGGTTGGGAATTGTGGGAAGAGTAAAATCTTCTTGAAGTAAATCAAAAAACGCTCTACTGGGAAATCCTAGTGGAGCGTTAATTTTTTCTTGTTAATAATATTAATTATTTGGGAACTTAAAAGTATTCAAGATTGTTTCTAATAATTCTTGATCCTCAATATCTGAGCGAATTTCATATAGGGTATTATTATGGAAGAACCAAATCGAAATTTTATTGTCACTTTGTTCCCTAAACCAATCTACTCGCTTATCTTGAAGTGTCGTTTCTTTTAATTTTGTACGAGAACTTAGAAGTTTGTCATTTCTGGAATAATATTCATCAAGCGAAGTAGCTCCTTTATATATTGTTACTTCTAAATCCTCCTGTGTCGAAGTGCCAATTCCAAATGATTTGTTGGATGCGCTGTAGCGATCGGGTCCAATAGAAAAACCTGAACTTCTAGGACTTGATGGATTGTTGCAACTATCCAAAACAGTTAAATATCTATTAACAATTAGCCAATCATTTGGGTATTTAAATTCATAATTAGCTTTTTCATTTTTGCAAATTTTCCAGCTTGAAGTATCAATTTCTTCTCCTTGTTTATTTGTAGTTTCACTTTCTTTATTTGACATATCTCCATTTGTTTTTTTCGCCTCTTGTTTTATTTCTTCTTTGTTCTCCAAGCCTGAATTATTAGAAACAACATTTTTTTGATCTTGAGTTTCTTTTTCTTGTTTGTCAGAAAACAAGAAAGAAGCACTGAGTGCTCCAGCTATAGCTAATAATACAAGTGCCCCTGTAATAGTTGATATTTTTTTATTCATCATTTTTTTGTTTTAACCTGTCAGTCGCGACTGACGGGTTTTATTAAAGTTTTTTTTAGATGGTTTTATTATAGCAAATAAATTTGAAAAGGGTAAGAAGTTAGGAAATTTGGAATCTAAGAATATGGGAATATAAGATTAAAATTTACCATTTTTTCACGACCGTGAAAAAGTGGTAGATTATTAAATTATTTTTTAGCAATTGGTCATCCGTCATCAGCAATCGGTCATCGAAATACATTTTATGCTAGTGTCTTAATAGCTAATGACTTTTAACTAGATGACTTTGAATGTTTTATGCTACGTGTTTTATGTTCTATGCTAATATGTTAATATGTTAATATGTTAAAATGAAATAAATTTGCTTCTCTATGGACAGTTTAAGAAGAAAAAAAAATACCCCTACCCCATCTCCGCAAACACACACCGCTCCGAAAACATCTCTAGCCTCAAACTACCAAAAAAATGCACCCTCAAAAAATTCTACCGCCAAATCTCATTTTTACGGAAAAAACATTTCCAAAAATCTCTTTATTAAAAAAAATAAACCCGGATTTTCTTTTGTAAAATTAATAAAAAACTTTTTCTTGGCAATATTTTCACTAGGTTTAATTGTAATTTTGGTGGTGGGCGGATTTTTGGTTTATAAATTAAATATTTTAAGTACCTCCATAAATAACGACTCGGATGCTGCTAAAAAACCAATTTTAGAAACATTATCGGATATTTCCAAGATAACCAGCGCCCAGAGGATTCCTCTAAAAGGAGAAAGTTCCGAAAGAATCAATATTCTTCTTTTGGGAATTGCTGGGGCAGGCAAGCCAGGTGGAGATTTGACCGATACGATAATGATTGCCAGCATTGATACAAAAAATAAAAAAATCGCCCTCCTTTCTTTGCCTAGAGATTTGTATGCCTCTGTGCCAGAATCCAGCTACAGCGCCAAGATTAACTCTCTCTACAAATATGGTTTATCTAATAATCAAGATATCAACCCTCTTCAAGAAACTATTGAAAATATAACTAATCTTTCTATCAATTATTATTTAGTTGTTAACTTTTCCGGCTTTGAAAAATTTATTGACGACATCGGAGGTATCAATGTCGATGTGCAAAGAGATATTTATGATCCAACTTATCCAGGACCGAATTATAGTTATGAAACTTTTGAGCTTAAAAAAGGGTTTCATAGTTTAGATGGCGCTACCGCCCTAAAATATGCCCGTGAACGTCATAATGATCCCGAGGGTGATTTTGGCCGAGCCAAGAGACAGCAACAGGTCATCCAAGCTGCCAAAAATAAAATTTTTTCCACTCAAACACTTCTTAATCCTTTTGCTGTTTCTAAATTAATAGATACCTTGGGAGAAAATGTCAAAACAAATCTAACTCTTGAAGAAATAGATAGTCTTATCAAACTAACTAAAAATCTAGACACTCAAAATATAAATAATGCCGTCGTGGATGCCTGGAAAGAAGACAGCCTGCTTAAAGTTTCTCATATTTTTTATGAAAATACCCAAGCATTTATTTTGGTTCCCCGAGTGGGAAATTACACGGAGGTCCAGGAGCTAGCTAAAAATATTTTTAATTTAAAAATATTAGAGAAACGAAAAGAAGAATACTGGTAATTCCGCCACTTATTCCAAAATAGAATTATTACTAAAGAAAAAATTGGGTTTTGAAAATATTAAAAAATTAAACCCGTCAATCGCGATTGACAGGTTAAAAAGTGATTATTCTACTACTGCCAATACTTCTATTTTTGATCTCACTCTGGGCAGAAAACCGTTTTCTCTGGATGAGCTAATTAAAAAAATACCGACTTATTTATCAATAGCCATAAAAGAAGACATCATTAACTATGATTTAGTAATAATTTTAGGCGAAGATCTGAACGATATTTACCGCTATGATGAAGACTCTCTCGAAGATCTACAAAAATCTGAAGCTAATGAGGAATTGGGGGGAGCGAATTAAGAATGAAGAATTATGAATTAAGAATTCAGGAAACCTATGTTTTGTCATCTCGAGCGTAACGATAGTGGAGTCGAGAGATCTTATCTTAATTGAAAACAATAGATTTCTCCACTCCTATATTTTTGAGTACAAAAATATATTCGGCCCGCTTCGCAGTAGCTTCAGCGAGGCGAGTCGAAATGACACAGAGAAATTTCTTTAATGTTTTTATTCATAATTCTTGCTTCATAATTCATACTATTAATGTTAAAATGTTAATATGTTAACGTGATAATATGTTAATCCGCCAATCCGCCAACTGGTCGGAGGCGGAGCTAACATGAACTCTATGAAAATAATCATTGGCCTTGGTAATCCAGGCGAAAAATATACCCAAACTCGACATAATGTTGGGTTTATAATTTTGGATGAAATTCAAAAAAAACTTGAGTTTCCCGATTTTGAATTTAACAAGAAATTTAATGCTCTAATTTCAGAGAAAAACATTACTTCAAAAAATAAAAGTGAAAATTTCTTAAACAAATTATTTTCTTCCAACAATCAAGAAAAATTAATTCTGGTTAAACCCCAGACTTTTATGAATAATTCTGGCCAATCCATACGAGCTATTTTCGATTTTTACAAACTCACTCCTCAAGATTTGATTATTCTTAACGATGACTTGGATATTTTAGTAGGGAAATATAAGGCATCTTCCGACTCCAGTGCTCGCGGTCACAATGGCGTGCAAAGTATTATTGACCACATTGGCACACAGGATATAAAAAGAATCAAAATTGGCGTAGAAAAAGAAACTGGCCGAGCTTCTCGCCAAACTCCCGGAGAGCAATTTGTTCTGGAAAATTTTAATCCCGATGAATTGACTAAAGTGGTCTCTCTTGCTAATAATATAATTTCAGAAATCATATTATAAGTGTTGGCACATCTGCCTATAGAATATAAAAAAAATTAGTTTTGAAATTATTGGGTATATTTATTTTTTAATCCATGCGTTACCCGCCAAACATCGCCCGCGCCCATGGAAATTATCAAATCATTTGCCCCTATTTTATTCTTAAGAATTTCAATTGCCTCTTCAATAGTCGGGACATATCGCGCTTTTTGAGGGTCATGTCTATTTATAAGCCTTACTAAATCGCGCGAGCTCACATTACCTGAAGTTTCTCGCGCACTTCCGTAGATATCCAAAACAATAACCTCATTGACATTATCAAAGCTTTGAGAAAATTCCGTCAGTAATGCCTCCGTGCGGGTGAAAGAGTGCGGGTGAAAAATAGTAATAATATTTTTCTGCGGGAAAATATTTCTCGCTGTTTTCAGTGTAGTTATTATCTCCTGCGGATGGTG
>LBQR01000033.1 GCA_000990945.1 Candidatus Moranbacteria bacterium GW2011_GWF2_35_54 | reverse complement strand
AATGACAATAAATACAAGCAAAATCTATATTTTAAAATTAACTTAATGAAAAATTTGAGTCTACAAAATAAAAACCAGCAGTTCACCGTTAGGCAAACCACTGGCAATCGGAGGTTACATCTCTCCGTTAAAAAACCTCAATAACGAATTTGGAGGATTTTTGATCATTGATTGACCCAAAATAGATTCCAGCGAAATCTTTTGTTCCTTAATACTATGCTCCCAAATGCAGAGAAAATATGGATACAAACTAGCCATCGCTTCTGTTACTTTTTCGGACTCAGGCGCGGGCTTGGATCTTTGAAAGAGTACAGATTGGGAAGTAGAAGCTTCAAGACTGATTAAACCCTGAGGATCATAAATAAGATGCTCCGGATAAACAAAGAGCTTAAATTCTTCACCAAAACTATATTCCAGTTGCAAGTTCATATGCAAATCAGGATGCAGTTTGATTCGCCTCGAATATACAACTCTTCCTCTCTCGTCAGAATTAACACAGTCAATCGGTTGCAAAACCTTAATCACCTGGGTTAAATCACCGAACTTTTTATCGCGTATGCAAACCGTTTTATAGAATCTGGAATATTCTCCTTCTTTTTTGGGTTTAATCCTGACAATTCGGGTGCAGAAACCAAAATGTTTAAATAAAACATTTACGCAAGCAATCGGGCGCCCATCGCCAGTCTTTTCTTCAGCGAAATACAGAACGTAGCCCGCCTCATTGAGATCTTGATGATTTCCCTTGTAAGCCTCCGCTTCGTTTCCCCGCCAAAATTCTTCTCTGAGTTCTTTCGGGGCAAAGAAATTATCTACATTATTCATGCCCCGCCAACAGTCAACGCTTGTTCTCATCGCATCATGATTTTTATCAGAGCAAAACTCTCGCAGGAAAAGAGGCCAGGTAGAACAATCAACTGCCTTAAAAGGATCGGGCAAAAACTTGATGCCGGTAGCAAAATCTAATTTGCTCTTCTCGAATTGTCCAGGAAGATCCGTGGGCAAGTCAAAAATAAACATATCTGACAGACGCCACCCTTCGGGAGTCTGTAGATAATCCTGTCTATTTTCTTTTGCAATCATCTTCCAGGCCTTCACTGCCTTTCTCATCAACCTTATCAATTCCATTTTATGTTCGAAATCTCTAAATTGCGAGCTGATGAAGTTATCGATAGAATTGACAGAAGGAGCTTCCTTGACCCATTCTCGCAAGATTGGATGGCGGAAAGCCCAAGTGGCGTCTATGATCAGTTCTGGCAAACGGATTTTTCTTTCTAATTCTTCCATTTCTTTTCTTTCATTCTCGTTCATGGCAACTCTCCGCAAGGCAAAATATTATGGGGTAATCTCCCCGCTTTAAGGAACCTCGATTCTGACCCGCAGAATCAATTAAAAATAGCTTAACTTATAAAAATTTTAATGTCAATTTAATCATGACTATTCCCGATCAGATTACTAGAGACATAATTTATTTGGAAATTTCGCCAATGGCAAGAATTGTGCCGGCAGTCAATCCTACGATTTGTTAATCTTTTTTAATTAATTGAAGCCTAACCATAGCCGAGACGATGTGAATCGAAAAAATATCCAGAAATTCTAAACCTTGTTTATCCACTTTTTTATATTTTTTAAATCCAATAAGCAAAAAACCTACGCAGATGTTTTTCTGAACAAGTGGCGTCGCTACGCAATATTCGAGATTCGATCCATCTTTAAAACAACCTGCTAGAGCGCTATCACACGAAAAGCTTATTCTCTTTTTTTCTTCCATTAGGCTCTTTATAAAAATTGCTTCTTGAGGAGACACATCTATTAAATCCGGTCGAACATTTATATTTACACCTTCTCCAAGAACCAAAGAAAATTGATAACCTTTTTTGTGTCTATATAACAAAACAACATCAGCATGAAAAGCGCCTTTTAAAGAGTTTACGATATGCTTAATAACTCCTTGCCGATCTTTATTGTACTTTGATTGTTCTTCCATTTCCAAAAGAAGCGACATCTTTCGATTAGAAATTCCAGCGTGCCTATATAATTCGATGATATCTTCTTCCACTCTTTTTTGCATCTCATTTTGAGCTAAACGATATTCCTCTTGGCTTTTTTTAGAATTAACAAAAAGAAATTGGTATGGCCGCATAAGTCCAATCTCTAAAATCGCTCTGTATAGAAGCAAGAACGAAATAAATTTTAAAAGATGTCCAAGCATATTAGAGAAATCATGGATACCTACATATTCAGTAAATAATAATTCGGAAACTATCTTAAACATCAATGCTAGGGAAAGCAGATTAACCATTTTAGAATCAATGAGCTTACTTTTTTTAAAAATAAGGATAGTGGCAAATAGAAACAACAATGAAATTATGTACTCGCTATTTTTTTTAAATTGAGTGAGACCTACGCCTTCTATATATGCATCTGGAAAATTTTTCCAATAAAATGTAGACAGGATTATAAACAAAGATATTCCAAAATAAAAAAGGAAGATAAGATTAAACTTAGCCAGGGCAATCTCATGATTTTGCGCCAATCTTCTTTTAAAAAAAATAAGCGCCCCAATAAATGTAAGCGCTTCTATGTATCGCCCAACTATCCAAAGCTGAGTGGGAAGATTTTTATCGTAGCCATAAAATATCTGCATACCGCCATAACTTAAAGTATGGAGCAAATCTACGCTACCGATAAAAAAATAACCGATTCCTAAAATAAGTAAAAAAATATTATTGATATAATGTCGGGACGACCAGGCTACCACAAATATACCGAAAGATATTACTACCGTCGAAAGCTCCACAAGAGAATGAAACAACAAGTAGTTATACAAACTAGTTAAATAAAGGGTAAGACAACTGCTTATGATTACGAAAGGAAACATTAGTTTTCTCAAACTTTCTCCGTTTAAATTCATACGCGTTTATTTAATTTTAATAAACCCATCTCCTCTATTTTATGACTTGTTCAATTCTATTGTTTTTGTTGTGGTTAAGTCTAACACAAAAACAATTCCCTGCAAAGGCGTGCTATTTATCTAAAATAATTCAGTGCTTAGATATTTTTCACCTCTGTCTGGAAGAATCATCACCACCGTTCCGCTATTTATTCTCTTGGCAATTTCTGTAGCTGCCAGCATGGTTGCACCGCTCGACATCCCCACAAAGAGACCTTCTTTTTGGGCTAAAAGTCTTGCCATCGCAAAAGCTTTTTCACTTTCAATGATTATGAACTCATCAATTTTTGTTTTGTCATATATTTTAGGAACGATAGCCTCTTCCATATTTTTAAGTCCCTGGATACGATGGCCTCTTTCTGGATAAGCACACACGATTTTTATATTGGGGTTAAGTTCCTTTAACCGTTTTGAAATTCCCATTATTGTGCCGGAAGTTCCGATACTGGAAACAAAATAATCAATCTTACCGCCAGTATCTTTACAAATTTCATCGGCTGTCGTCTCGTAGTGAGCAGCCATATTATTAACATTAGAAAATTGATCGGGCATAAAATACTTTTTTGGATTATTAGCTACCAGCTCCTTAGTTTTTATAATAGCTCCATCAGTTCCTTTGCCAGGATCTGTTAAAATTATTTTGGCTCCGAAAGACTGAATCATCTTTCTGCGCTCGATTGAAGCGGACTCACTCATAACAATTTCCACCGCGTATCCCATCACCGCTCCAATCATCGCGATACCAATACCGGTATTTCCTGACGTTGCTTCAATGATAGTTTTGTCTTTAGTCAGTGTTCCGTCTTTAATAGCTTTTTGGATCATTTTAAGAGCCACCCGGTCTTTTATGCTCCCGCCGGGATTAATTCCTTCCAGCTTGGCATACATGGCAACTTTTTCGCTTGGATTAAGCTTATTAATTTTGACCATGGGTGTGTTCCCTATCATCTCTATTACATTTTCGTATATCATATAATTGGTGTTTAAAAAAATATAAATTAAAAAAATCTCGATTATTTCGAGAATTATAATTTGCTTATTTATTAAAAAGTTATCTAAATCAACAGCAAAAAGTTCTCGAAATATTGGTTTCGAGACAACAACAAGATTTTTGAATTTTTTTATTAAGGTTTTCTTTCATATCGTTATCTAAACTTTACATTATTTTTAAAATAATGTCTATATTTCGTTATAAAAAATTTACGTACATATGTAAGCAAATATTTATTTGCGTTGTCCGCATCTTATAATTAGATTTATACAGCGTAAAGTTAATTTTATGAAAATAAAAAGAGGCAGAAAGTTTATAACTCCCGCCTCTGGTTTTCGTTGAAATAAATCTCTGCCAATTTAGAATAGCATTCTTTTTGTAGCAGAGTCACAGACATTGCGTGCCTTCATGACAACATCTATGAGCTTTTCTGGAAAGCGCAATATACTGTTATTAAGCAAATTTCCCGCATGAGCGACGGCTTGAGCGGCTTTTTTGACCGCATCACTCAAAAGATCAGAACTCTCAATGTTAGCTGGGCCATTCATTACATACACAGAATCATCTGAGGAAACCGCCTCGCACTCCTTGATTGTCTGACTGATAATTTTTTTTAAATTTTCATCAGAAGTTTCAAGGAGTGAGAGAATCGCACTCGCAAAAATTGCTGCCACGCGGTAATCCTGCAAAACTTGGATATGATATACATCAATATAATCTACGTGGAATCCGTTTTCTTTGATGTATTCCCTTGTAAACTTATTAAATTCAATTCTGCTTGAATATCTTTCCATCTTTTAAGCCCTCCTCTTCTTTATATTTTTTAAAATCCAATTTTATTTCCCCACATTTTTTAAAAGTGCTAGTTAATAACGTTAGCATGATTGTATTAAATAATCAATATCCAAAAGTTAGTGTCAAAAGTTGGGCAACAAGATAATCGTGCAAGAATCACGCAAGAAATCGCGCAAAGATTTGAAAAATTTTAAAATAAAATATAACTATTTTATTTTTTTGAATCTCCTACAAATGTCAAATCGACAGAATACAAATTAAACTGGCGTAAAGTTGTATTATGGAGAAACAAAAACAGCTATTACTTAGGTTGTTTTAAGGTAAGCCAACATATCTATCGAGGACTCACGTGAGAAAACATTTGTAAAATAAAGTAGCCCACCAAAACATATACGATAAGCGCAATCAAAGTCGAAAAATCAATCACAAATTCTCCTAACTTTAAGTTTGGCATAATTCCCACAAACGGACTTACTAGCGGAGCAGTGGTGTCATAAAGCCAAGCGACAAAAGGAGCGTGCGCATTTACGGTAAAAAACTTAAAAACAAATCTAAGCGACAATAGAAATTCCACTATTGAAACCAAGGCACTTATCAATGTTCTTGCAATTCCCATAAATTTTAAGTTAAATTTTAATTGCCTATATAATTATTATAGCACTAAATCATTGATTCTTATATAGCTCATTTCCAAATCTCCCGACAATATCGCCCTATTAATATGCTCTAATAAAATGAAAAGAGAGGACATTGCGTATAGCAACATTCTCTCTTTATTTTATCCTCCTGAATTATTTTACTCATAGAAGATTTCCTAAAACCAACAGTCTGGATCTTCTCCCATATAATCTCCTGATGCATATGCAGCTCTCGCCCGACATCCTCCACATGAAAATCTCATCCTGCATTTGCCACATTTACCTTTAAGATTGCGCTGTATGAGCTCCAGGATAAAAGGACTTGAAATGTATCCTGTAAGAATTTCTTCAGAAGATTTTCCAAGACAGTTCATTATCGGATGGTTTGGCAGAAGAGGGCAAGGCAGCATAACACCATCTGGCTCGACACTAAAAGTACCGATTCCGGCGATACATCCACCGTACTCATCTTCGCAACCGCAAGATACTGATTCCGAATCAATATAGGCCAAAGGATCGTTCAGATCGATTGTCATTCGACCTTTAAATTCTTCCCTGAGCTCTTTTATCATGTCCGAAAGTTTCTTTTTTGTTTCAGCGGTAAAAAACAAACTAGGATCTCTTAGAGCAGTACCTGACGGTATGATACTAGAAACGGAAAGGGCATCAGCTCCGCAACTATGCGCAATCATGGCAATGTCAAACAGTTCATCTAACTGTTCTTGCCGAATAGTGGCTCGAACAATACCTCTTATTCCATCTCTTTTTCCAATCAGCCTGATGGCTTGAATAGCTCTCTGATAGGCTTTATTAAATCCGCGGAATTCATCGTGAATCTCCTGAGATGAACTATCCAAACTTACTGATATTCGAAGTTCCGGGAAGTTGAGACTTTGCAGAAAGTCTAGAGTTGAATCTTTCAGCAATGATCCATTGGTTGTAATAGTGACAAATTCACCAGCCTTGGGATAATTGCTCAATTCAATCATCAGCTCCCTGAATTGCGGGTGCTTTAACGGTTCTCCGCCGGAAATAAGATACCCTGCTCCCTCCCCAAGATGTTCCCGGGTAAACAATAAGATATTCCTGAAATCGGCAAGCCCGATATTAACCACCTCCTTATCTTCATAGGCTCCACGACAATGTTTGCATCTCATGTTGCAATCGGTGGTTATGTTGATTTGAGCATGACAGAGAAAGAGTTCTAAAATTTCATCATCCGTTTCTATTCTAAGCATAATATTCCTCCCTGATTATCTGTCCGTTGTTAACGACCTATAGATAAGAGTCAGAAAGGAAATTGCCCTTTCTGACCCCTGACCAGTGACATTTGCGCCTAATTAGAATCGCAGGTAAAACAACGACACTTGGAGATCCGAATTCTTCTGATCTTCTTGGCCGTCTTCATAGAGCATCACCTCCTTTTATGTTAAAGGAACTTGCATGAACATATGCACTTACATATGCCCACGTAAAGCCTACAATAAATAGATAATCTAGTCAATTCTCAACTACTCAAAATCAATAAAAAATGCACTCAATTAATCACTATTTCCAATGATTGCTTTTTATTTTTTCGACAAAATTTATAAAACTCCATAAACAAAAAATTACGTAATTGATTACGTAATTTTTTAATTGCACGGAACGCTTGATGATATTCGGACAAGATTGGGATTAGATTGGAGCAAGCAATAACATTAATGAAGAATCTTTAGATTTCTATTTCCTCACTCTTTCGCGACTATCCATATATCTCTTGAGCGCATCTTTGGATGTAAGCCAATTGCGATTCTCTTTATGTGCCTCTAATTTTCCATTGCGTGCCAATTTATTCAAATATTTTTCTGTGAATTTTGATTTTTTAGCCAAATCAGCGAGTGAAATATATTTCTCATTGCCCTTCTTGCTTGGCATTAAAATCTTTAAATAAATATCAAGAGTTCTTTCAACTGCACGGGCAATGAAATTCACAAAATTAACATATTCGCCTTTATCCGCCTCCGCTAACGTTTGATAATATCTTTTGCGATCATTTTTGAGGACAATCACCAATGGGAATCCTGATTGCATAAGAATTATATTCATAGCCAATCGCGATGTTCTACCATTGCCATCAAAAAATGGATGGATATATACCAGTTTGTGATGTAATATACTAGCCAATTCGACAGCATGCATTTTTTTCTTGTTATCTCTAACCCAAGCAATTAAATTTAACATAAGTCGAGGAATTTCCAATGCCTCAGGTGGCTTGTGATCTGCGCCACCAATAATCACTCCGCTATTTCGATATCTCCCAGCCCACTCTTTATCAATATTTTGTTGAACTATTTGATTAAGTGATCTAATTAAGTTTTCCGAAAAAGTATTTTTCTTATCCTTTTCTACCAAATCATAAAGGTATTCCAATGCCTCTTGGTGATTCTTGGCCTCCAGATGGTCTTTGAGTGGCTTGCCTTTTATGGTTAACCCTTCATTTATTACCAGATAAGTTTCCTTGAGCGTCAAACTATTTCCCTCGATCGCATTAGAATTGTATGTCATCTCTATTTCAAACTGCTCCTTGAGTTTTTGAACTGCGCTCGCAGGAAGTGGACGAAATGAATTAAGTAGTTTCAACTTGTCATCAATCCTTTTTTGAATTTTTTTGTCTAAATATTGCATATTTTTGCTAAGGTGGTTTAGATTATTATTTACAGTATACCGCATTAAGGAAAATAGTCAAGACAATTTAAGAAAGTTCAGAGTCACATTATCTCCATACAAAAACAAGGCTTTACAGAGCCTTGTTTTAATCCGCACGGGAGAAGAGGTATGAGCTTCGAACCAATATATTGGGAAAATGTTAAAAATAAATTGGAGCGAGCGATGAATTTGATGAGCGAATAAATTTAGTAAATATAAAAACCAGTGGCGAATTGTTAAAACTCCACTGGCTTCCTGAAAATATTATTTATATCTTTCTCATAGATAACATTTTCAATGCTTTGTATAAATATTTAGCTGCTCTTGTCCAATTGATTGGATCCATGGCATTGCCAGTCAGGGTAAGCTGTGCCTGTGCATCAATGCTAAGGCCTGAATATTTATTTACTAATAGTTGTCCTAGATGCAATGTATCGGGTCCTAAACCACCCGCAAAAGTGATATCTAAAGAAAGCATTGAATTAATTATGCCATCAACAAAAGGAATTAATCCCAACGCGTCCATGCGCTTGCCTCTTCCCATACTCTTATCCAAAAGAACAAAATCGATAAGACCCTCATATTCCTCCAATCGCTTAATAAGTCTGGACGGATCATCTTCAACTTGTGCAAGCGCAGGCGTGCTGACCTGAAGAACAATGTCTATTTTTGGATATTCTTTTTTTAATTCGGACAGCATCTCATCTGAAGGCCAAATCATATCCAACTGCAAAGCATGGATATCTCTACCGCCATATCCAACTGCAGAAACAAGATGTTTTGTTTCCGTTTTTCCATCATAATCAGCATAGTGTAATGCATTACACGCCAAAGGATGTTCAATAAACAAATGTTTAATATTTTCCTTGGGCACCCAAATCGAAGACCATTTGCTTGGAATATCGTTTAATGTTTTGTAACTAATCATTAAGCCAATCATAAGTTTATACTTAATTGGATTTAATAATTCTTTCTGGGATCTCTCAAAAACATCAAGCATTGTATTTACTTGTCCGATTGTTTCAAAGCCAGTAATACCTACATATGGATATCGCATTGGTTGCCTCCCTAGTATTTTTTATTAAATTTTGGAGAACTTGGATATTTGATTGTCTCATGTAAAAATTATTTCGTCAAGAAAAATAAAAAACAATGCAAAAAACGCCCTATCCTAGGCGTTTTTGATGTTTTGCTTCGCCAGGCTGTAGCCCTCTGCCTGCCGGCAGGCAGGTTTAGCGAAAGATGGCACGGAAGCCTGTAATGAAATATTTCAGGGCGGAGCCTGTCCGCCTCCGCCACAAAATCAAAGGCGGATAAATCTGGCGGAAACTTTGATGGTGGAAAATTGGGAAAGTGTTAATGGTAAAGTGGGGAGAATAAAAGAATTAATGAAATAATTTTAATTTTTTAACCTCATTGAGAAGACACAAATCATTATATGTTTGATTATTTTCAATAATTGTATAAAAAAATTTAATAAAAATTATGGGGTATCTATCCATTTTCCTTCAATAAGTTTGCATACAGAATGTCCGCTGATTGGCATTCCTTCATTATCAAAATATGTAACATGGATTGCCGTTTTTGATGCAGAACCTCCAGAAAGCCCTCTTTCTTTATAATTGCCTTTTCTAATATAGGAATATTCAGTTATGCCTCCATCTTCTTGAGCAATTTCTATTTCCCATAAATACAGTCCCTGCTCATCCTCCAATTTTCTTCTTTCAACAAATTTATTCTCTCCAGCCAATTTTTCAAACAACGCAAGCACTTCTTTCGCAATGGGAATATGCTCAAGATTTTCCTTTTCTATTTTAGGATTCTCGCTTTCATGTTCAGTTTTTTTGCTTATATCTTTTGGCACTTCCCATTCTGACATATATTTATATTTTTTTAATAATTAATTTATACTCAAAAACAAATTTATTTAAATTTCTAAAAACAATAATTATTTAACCGTGCACAATCTTCTTTATAATATCATTAAGTCGAACACAATTCAACATATTAATGCATTAAAAAAACAAAAAAACGCCCTATTTAAGGCGTTCTTTGATGATTTGCTTCGCCAGGCTGTAGCTTTAGCGAAAGATGCACGGGAGAAGGTATACGCGGAGCCTGTCCGCCTCTGGCGGAAACTTTGATGGTGGAAAATTGGGAAAGCCTTAAGACCAATTTTATTTTTTTAATAATTCCATCAGTGAATCTTTCAATTTGACTATAACCTTCATAAATCAGCTTTTTATCATTCTGTTGGAATTAATAAAACGATAATGTTTTATATCATATTTACATTAAAAAATAATAATCCAATGGTATATTAACTATATTATTTTCTCTATCGATATTTAGAGTGCCACTAGAAAAAACGATTCCATAATCAGATTTTATTTTTCGCATAGTACTCACAACTTGTTTTTTGTCTTTCGCGCCCATTCCAACTTCGACAATAATCTTTTTATTATTTCCAATTTGCAAAATAAAATCCGCTCCTCCCTGTGCGCTATCATAACGAATAACCCCATCACCTCTTAAAATAAATTCTCTATAAAGATGCGCACCCACAGAATCTTCCAAAAGTTTTCCTTGCCTAGTTAAATACGTACCCTCATTTCCGGTAAAATAAAAAAATGACATTCGTATTGCTGGGCTCATAAATAGATATTTATTTGGCTTATTGGCAATAGTCATATTTGATCCATGTGGAGGAATTTTTACCATAAGTTCAGCTTTTTCCAAAACGTCAAAAATATTGGCTATAGTCAATCTGTTCATATCAAACTTATTGGCCAAAGTAACTAGACTAGTTGTGTCATTCTCAGCAATTGCATTTAAAATTCTTTTGACCGCACCTAGCGTATCCTGATCAAAACTGCCAAGTGTCGGCATATCCTGTTTTATGATTTTTTCCAGGAGTAAGGATATATTATTATAGATTGAAATCTCGTCGGGCATTGTTATTGTAAAAGGAAATGTACCATAGGATAAATATTTAACGATGTCATGCCTGTCTACTTTTGACCAATAATTATTTACCTGATATTTTAAATCAGATAATTTTAAATACATATCCTCGGCTGTACTTGAAAAATAAACTGCTTGCCTGATCTTATTTTTCAACCTCGCAAAAGGATAAACTTTGTTTTTTATCATCTGATATTCGCTAAAGCACATCGGAGTCATTGGTTCAAAAATTGCCCGACGAGCAATATTGGGAGTTGATTGCAAAACAATAGCAGATGACCCTGTAACGCAAATAAAAACATTTCGAGTTCTTTCAAATAGAGATTTAAGAGTAACCGCCCACTTCGGGTCAGTTTGAACTTCATCCAAAAATAATAACACCGGACTGCTTACACTTTCTAAATTTTCACCGATAATTTTTTCGTAAGAAGATAATATTTCGTTAATTCCAATATCAAAATAGTTTCTCACATCTTCAATCGATAGAAACAAGGTTCGATAATTTTTATTTTTAAATTCAGAACAAACTTGAGCAGTAAGCGTTGTTTTTCCAACACCTCTAAATCCTGGGATAATTACCATTCTATTTGAAGATGTTTTATTTAAAAAATCATCCAGATATTTTTTTAACTTTACATACAAAAAACGCTGAGGGTATTTTTCGCCACTTAAATCATGCGTAAAATGCCCCAATCTTGTATCAGTAGTCTGAATCTGTTTTTGTAAATATTGAATTAATTCCTGATTCATATATATTTAGCTATACAACAATTATATGCTTGTAGTATATTACACTATGCAAGTAATGTCAAATGCTCTATTTTTGGCTTGAATAAAGGCTTTTTATGCCAGTTTTGTTGTAAGAATCTGCTAATTTAATTAAATTGTAATCTTTTAAAACACTCCTAATAATTCCCACAAAACAAAAAACAGCTCCTCGAAGAGAAACTGCTTTTAGTATGCTTCGCCAGGCTGTAGCCCTGCCTGCCGGCAGGCAGGTTTAGCGAAAGATGGCACAGGAGAAGGTATACGTTTACCCTGTAATGAAATATTTCAGGGCGGAGCCTGTCCGCCTCTGGCGGAAACTTTGATGGTGGAAAATTGGGAAAATGTTAAAAATAAATTGGAGCGAGCAATAGCCTTGATAAAATAAAAAAACCTGACCATCCGTGCTTTTTAGCGTAGAGGATGATCAGGGGACCAAATTGCCTGCTTCTTAGGGTTCATTACAACCAGGACACAACCCAGTAACAGATTGCATATGTTCAATTGAATTATGAACTTCGCAGGTCTTTTTTTCGGCGACAACCTTCCTGAGAAGTCTGAGGTCAATAGGAATGGGCGTTGACTTGCCTTCAAAAATTATGCACCATTCTTTAAGAACAACCTTTCCGTTGGAATCGATATCCAACACTTTGAACTTATCTTTCGGTGAAGTTTTTCCTATAAGGACATCCCAAGTGTCAGAGGATTCCTTGCAGCCATCTATAACTTCTTTTTTAAAGGAAACAACATCACCGATAACAATCTCTTCTTCAAGCTGCTCATTGAGGCGCGCAATCGCCAATGCGATTTCGCTAATTTTAATTTGGCCTTCCAACTTTTTTTCTGCACGCTGGAAAGCTTTGATTAAATCGGGAATACTTTTAGGAGGAGCTATCGTTCCATCCGCGTATATCTCTGCCCAATGCTGGAGTTTTACTGCAGAAACACAACTTTTCGAAAGCTGTGCTGTGCATATTTGATGAACCGGCTTCCATTTCATATATCATCTCCTCTTTTTTCTTTTTTTGGACAAATTCACCACTTGCTTAAGTAGCAATTTCCTGATTGGCATCCCTCAACGCGACATAATATTTTGCCCAAAAATAAGCTTGGGCCGGCGCGCATCCTCTCTGCTCTTTAGATAAGCCTTCTTTGCCAAAGCGTGTCTGAAAGCCTTCCCAAACCTCATCATCATCAGCTTTTAAAAAAAGATCCAACAACTCGTGCTGAGGATTTTTTTTACGCAATTTTCTCGCTTCTTCTACTGCAAGCGCCATTCCATCACTAGATTCATCTCCGTCAGACATTGTTGTATCCTCCCATCGTTTGAGTTATTTGCGCCCTTAGCCTCTTAAAAGCTTCAGTTTAGTCTATGCCAAAGAAAATCATTTGTCAATGTTTTTTAAACACAAAAAACGCCTCATTGTTGGCGTTTTTTATGTTTTGCTTCGCCAGGCTGTAGCCCTGCCTGCCGGCAGGCAGGTTTAGCGAAAGATGGCACGGGATGTAGGAATCGAACCTACGTCAGAGCTTTTGGAGAGCCCCATATTACCACTATACGAATCCCGCATGTGTTATTTTTATTTGTTCTACTAATTACCGCAAAAATCAGAAACCCCCTCTCAGTCTCCCCCTTGAGTACAAGAGGGAGAGGATGGGATGCGAATTACCACAAGCAAAACTTGTGGTAATTTGGAATTATTTCTTCATTTCCTTATGAAGAGTATGAGTTTTGCAAAATTTACAATGTTTTTTCATTTCTAGCTTCTCTTTGATTTTCTTCTTATTTCTCCCTGTGTAATAATTAATATTCTTACATTCACCACATCTCATTTTTACTAAATTTTCATTGGCCATATTCTTTTAGGTGTTAGCTTTTAGTTAGTTAGGTTTTAGCTTCTCAGGTAAAACCTTGCAAGCTAACAACTAAAATCTATAAGCTGAACTTAAATTAAATCTTACTAAATTAAAATCTTATCTTATTAAAACTTCCTGAGCCGTTGCGCAGAATCGAACTGCGGACCTTTTCCTTACCATGGAAATGCTCTACCATCTGAGCTACAACGGC
>LBQR01000032.1 GCA_000990945.1 Candidatus Moranbacteria bacterium GW2011_GWF2_35_54 | reverse complement strand
AAACACTGACTCTTGAAAAGCAATCTTTAATTTCTTCACTTAGAGAGTTACTTTCTTCGTCTAATCAAAGATTGGTTTTGGAGAGAGCTGAATAGTTACAAAAATTTTGCTTTTCTAAGTTAAGAAAATGTGGTATAGTTAATTAACAAAATAAAATAATCCTAGTTTAATACTGCGCAGTAGCGCAATTTAACAGGATAAATTTTATGTTTAAAAAGATATTTTTTGTTATTTTTATAGTGAGCTTCTTTCTGCTATTTGTTTTTATTGGCGCAGTAATTATCCTTAGCCAGCAAAAAAATATTTCAATTAAAGAAGAATTAAAAACAGATTCGAAGAATATCATTCTGCAAATAAGGGATATTATTTATTTTGAAGCTACCAAACATAATCCGCCAGGAGATATGTTGCCGGATAATTTAGATGATAAAATAAAGCATGAAATTAAAGAAAGAATTTAAAATTTATCCTAGTAAGGCGGCTGGTTTTTTTAAGAATAAAAGAAACTTAAAAATATTAGGATTGGGTATTTTTCTAGCCATATCTATTGGAATCATTGGATTTTTAAATTATTATAACACCCCTTTGATGGTTGGCTTTATCGCCGATATCCATGCTGGCGATCAAAAATATAGACAAGAAGATGAGAAAAATGTCATAATTCCAATAGATTTTGAAATAAATCTAACGAAAGCTTTGCGCGAGATGGGAAAAGTAGATTTAATTATTGCCTTGGGGGACAATTTGAATCGTCCCAGTCGGAAAAATACCAAGAAATTATTGGAAATAACTAAAGGTTATCCAATGGTCTGGGTCAAGGGCAATCATGACAAGTTGCTTCATTTCAATGAATTATTATCTAAAGAAAGATATTATTATATAGACAAAAAGAAATGGAGGATAATAGTCCTAGATAATTCAGCTACTTATCCCGATACAACAGGGATTGATGATCAGGAGCAATTAAACTGGCTTAAGGAAAAATTAAAAACTGACAAAAAAATTATCATTGCTATGCACATTCCAATGTTTGTGCCCGGCAATCCGGGTACGATAAGAAAAGATTATGCATACTTAGAAGAGATATTTGTTCAAAGCGGAAATGTTAAGCATATTTTTTCAGGGCATTGGCATACATATGATAATGAAATAGAAAAAGATGGAATAGTCCATCATTTAATTCCGTCTGTTTCGCTAGAAGGCGGGCAAGGACTTTATTATAAAATAGAGTTATAAAAAATAATTTTAGAATATTATGGAGATAAAAAAACATGGTTATAAAATAGGAGTTTTTGTGGTAAACATACTTATCGTAGCTTTAGCTATCTGTGGAATGAAAGATCGGGATAAAAATAAATTTTCTCTGGAAAATAAGACCGAAGAAAATGTTGTGCCAATAGATGCAACTGTAGCAAGCATCCAAAATAAAATAGCTACCGAAAGAGAAAATAAACTAAGGGATCTAAACACTGCGCCCAAAGCAATCGAACAGCAAAATACTGTTACTACAAAAACTACGACAACTCCAGAAGTAAAAACTAAATCTCCAGACAAGAAAACCAAGACTTCATGAATTATGAATTTAGGAATTTGCGAAACTAGGAATTCAAGATTGTTAATCCGCCAGCTGGCGGAGTTAATATGCTAATGTTAATATGGCTAAATAAATATATGAAAAAAGAAAAAATAAAATGGTGGGGCATGATTTTGATACTAATGTTTTTAGCAGGGGGCAGTTTTGCCGTCAATGCTGAGGATGACGAAGATGATGAAGACGAAGATGAAGAAGAGAGACGCGAAAGCAGTAGCTCGAGCTCTACTTCCAACGTAGTCACTCAAGCTACAACAAGTACGAGTAAAAGTGTAGAAACTGTTATTTTGAAAGATAGCGATGGAGATGGAATTCTTGATAAAGATGATAAGCATCCCAACGTGGCAGAAATTTATATAGTAGAGGACAACGATAGAAATGGCATTGTGGATAATTTTGAAAAATAATATTCTATCAAACCCCTGCCTACTCGCCTCGCTAGCTCGTCGAAGCGGGCCAGCAGGCAGGCTTTTCTTGCTAAGGGGAGGGGATTAGAGACCAATATGGAAGAAAATATTTTTGAAGAAAATTTTAAAGCGCTTGGAACAGATATTTATATCGGAATTATTGCTCCAAAAGAAGAAGCGCAGAAAGTTCTAGCAACTTTTGCTGAAGTAAAAAATATTTATAAAAGAAAGGAATTAATTTTTAGCAGATTTAATCTGGGGAGTGAACTTTCCAAATTGAATAATAACTTAGGAGTATTTCAAGAAGGCAGTGACGATATTATTTATTTAGCTCAAGAATCATTAGATTATTATTTGAAAAGTGATAAATTTTTTGACCCAAGAATTTTGGAGGGATTGGAAGGGATAGGGTACCGAAAAAATTTTAAAGAAAATGTTTTTGATACAAAGGATGGTTTTTCGACAGAAATTTTTAAAAAAGATTTGGCCCAAGATTTAATAATTTCAGGAGGAAAAGTAAAATTTTTAAGGAAAATTGATTTTTCCGGAATTGCCAAAGGCTACATAACTGACAAGGTGGCCGAGTTTTTATTCTCGAGAGGCTGGAGAAGTTTTTTGGTGGATTCGGGCGGGGATATGCATGCTAGCGGACTGAATAAGAGAGGGGAAAAATGGGGGATAGCCTTGGAAGAATCAGAAAATGAAAATGAAATAGCTACAGAAATTTCCAATGAAGGAATCGCCACCAGCGGAAATACGCGCAAATACTGGGAGATAGATGGTAAAAAATTCCATCATTTGATAAATCCAAAAAATGTAGATGAATTTAGTTTTGATTTAAAATCAGTAACAGTAATTGCAGGGACAACTCAAGAAGCGGATGTTATGGCTAAAGTTTTGTTTTTGATGGGATTGGAGAAAGGACTAAAATTTTCTAATGAGAACGGGATAAAAAGTATTTTTCTAAAAAATAACAAAAAAATAATCAAATCTAAAAGATTAGTTTAAATTTATGAAAAACAAGATAATAATTAGTAGTTTGTTTATTGCGGGATTATTTTTGGGAATTAACTGTGCATCGGCCCAAGATAACGCTGAGACAAGATTAGACTACAAAGAAGAATTAATATTGGATAGTGATTTGGATGGGCTAACTGATTTGGGTGAAAAGGAAATTTTTAAAACCGATCCACTCAATCCTGATTCTGATAGTGATGGATTTTATGATGGCGCAGAAATTTTGGGAAAAACTAACCCCTTGGATAATCTTTAAGTACGACTGTGCTTGAAAATGAAGCGCCTTGGGCTTGGTATGTGGCGAGAGTGACGGGTTTGATTTCTTTTTCTCTTTTATATATCGTGATGTTTTTGGGATTGAGCATTCGAACACCTATTTTAAATAAACTTGTAAAACCTATTCATTCTCTCAATATCCATGCCTGGCTCTCAGTGCAAGCGTTAGTCTTGGTTTTCGTCCATGGAGGAGCGTTGTTGTTTGATAAGTATCTTAAATTTACATGGCCAGATATATTAGTTCCGTTTTTTAATAAAACTTACTCACCAGAGTTAGCTTTGGGAATTATGGCTATGTATTTAATGTTGATTTTAATTGGGACTTCTTATTTAAAAAAATTTATCAAGCATGGAATTTGGCGCGTAGTTCACTTTTTAAATATCGCTCTTTACACAATGGCAGTATATCACGCGCTATATTTGGGCACAGATTTGGCTAGCGAAATGGCGCGAAATATTTTCATTGGGGCAAATATATTTTTAGTTGTTATTGTAGTGATTAATATTTTTACTAGAATAATTAAGTTTATCCAAAGAAAAAGACAACAAATATGAGAATTTATGCCAGAGTTATCGCTCGTTCATCTAGAAATGAAATTAAAAAAATGGGAGAGGGTGATTATAAAATAAAAGTAACTGCTCCGCCAGTGGACGGCGAGGCTAATGAGATGCTGATAAAAATATTAGCTAAATATTTCGGCGTAGCCAAAAACGCTGTCAATATCGTGGGCGGGAAATCAGCCAAAATAAAAATGATAGATATTTTGAAATAAATTTTAAATTAAGAATTTTTAATTTTAAATGAATTATAAATTGATAAATGGTAGAATGTATTGTCTGACGGCATATGTGCTTGTTTTAAAATTTTTAAAATAGTATAATTTAAGGTGTAAATAAAAATAAATTAATATTAACAAATATAACATATTAATATATCAACACACATAGCATAATAGATTTTTCCAAAATGTTAAAATCCTAAGATGTTAAAATGCTAATATGTTAAAATGATACAATATGGCAAAAATAGAAAAAATATACGCTCGAGAAATTCTTGATTCACGCGGTAACCCGACAGTAGAAGTGGAAGTAATCTTAGAAGGTAATATCAAAGCGACAGCTGGCGTACCAAGCGGAGCTTCAACTGGATCTAATGAAGCGCTAGAATTGCGAGATGAAGATAAAAGTCGTTATGGCGGAAAAGGAGTTCTGAAAGCAGTAGCTAATGTTAATGAAAAAATAGCACCGGCATTAATCGGAATGGAGAGCGTTAACCAAAGAGAAATTGATGCTAAGATGTTGGAATTGGACGGAACTGAAAATAAAACCAACTTAGGCGCCAATGCAATTTTGGGCGTGTCTTTGGCGGTTTGCCGAGCATCTGCCATCAGCCAAGGCAAAGAATTATATCAATACATCGCTGATACTTTCGGATTTAAATTAGACGGATTTAAAACTATTCCGATGTTTAATATTTTAAACGGTGGAGAGCATTCTGACTCTGGATTAAGCATTCAGGAATTTAAATTGGTGCCTCGGGGAATCAATGGATATGCTGAGCAACTGCGAGCCGGAAGTGAAGTATTTTTTGCATTAAAGAAAATTTTAATCTCCTTAAATCAAAGTACGGCGGTGGGAGATGAAGGAGGATTTGCTCCTCGACTGGAAAGTAACTCTCAAGCTTTAGAAGTTATTAATCAAGCTATAGTGGATGCGGGTTATAAACCGGGAGTGGAAATTTTTATCGGCTTAGATGCGGCCGCCAATTCCTTTTTTGAAATCCACGAAAACCAATATTTTTTAAAGCCGGAAAAAGAAGCACTCACTCGGGAAAATTTAGTTAATTTATATAAAGATTGGATTGATAAGTATAATATTATGTCAGTGGAAGATGGCTTAGCCGAGGGAGATTGGGAAGGCTGGAGAATGATGAATGAAAAAATCGGCAACTTGGTGATGATTATTGGAGATGATTTGCTGGTGACCAATGTAAAAATGGTTAAAAAAGCTATCGAAGAAAAAGCATGTAATAGCGTACTTATAAAAGTGAATCAAATTGGAACGTTGAGCAAAACTATTGATTGCATAAATTTGGCCAAAGAAAATAATATGAAAACAGTCATATCTCACAGAAGTGGAGAAACAACTGATGAATTCATCGCTGATTTAGCAGCTGGAACAAGTGCAGACTTCATCAAAACTGGCTCGCTTTCTCGCGGAGAAAGAATTTGTAAATATAACAGAATGCTGAGAATTAATGAGCAATTGAGTTAGTTTAGCAGTTGATTGGTCAAATAGTTTATTATTTGAAGTATGGGTAGGCAATTCTTTGCACCCCTTCTGCCTATCGGCATCTCCCCCTCAAAGAAGGGGAGAAGGTTATAGGCGTGATTTTGCGCATTGATACAAAATACAGAATACAAAATACTAAATACTTAACATAATTATGCAAAACAAAAAACCGACAGTGTTGGTGATTTTAGATGGTTGGGGGGAGGCTCCAGAAAATAGAGCTAACGCTATTTCTTTGGCGAAAACTCCTTTTATGGATAACCTCAAAGAGAAATTTCCTTTTACATTATTGGATGCTACCGGAGAGGCAGTAGGACTAAATGAAAATCAAATGAGCGGTTCAGAGGCAGGGCACATAAATATTGGAGGAGGTCGCGTCGTTATCCAAGATTCATATATTATAGACAAAGAAATTGAAAGTGAAAAATTTTTTTCTAACCCAGTTTTGATTAGTGCTATAAGAAATGCCAAGGTTAATAAAAGTAAATTTCATTTGATGGGATTGATGAGTACTGCCGATAGTCAGCATAGTAGTCCCAATCATTTTAGAATGCTTTTGCGATTAGCTAAAAAAAATGGCATCAAAGAGGTTTATTGCCATCTGTTTAGCGATGGAAGAGATTCTTATCCTAAATGTGCTTTAAATTTACTGGAAAATTATAAAGAGATTATTAAAACCGAAGGTATTGGTAAAATAGCCTCAATCAGTGGAAGGTTTTGGGCGATGGATAGAGCCAAAAATTGGGATAGATTAATAAAAGCGTACAATGCGGTAGTTTTTTCCAAAGGGGAAAAAGCTAATTCTCCAGAGGAAGCAATCGGTAACGCTTATAAGCGAGGAGAATTAGACGAAACAGTCCTGCCGACTGTTATTTGGGAAAACAATTTACCTGTTGCCACACTTGGCGAAAAAGATAGTGTTGTTTTCTTTAATTTTAGATCAGACCGGGGCAGACAGTTTACTAAATTGTTTGTTGAAATAGGGGATAACATAAAGAAAAACGATAAGATCCCAAAAATTGAAAAAATAAAAGATTTACATTTTGTTTCGATGGGGGACTTCGGTCCGGATTTGGATGTGCACACAGCTTTTATCAGTACGCAGATTGAAGGTTCACTGCCAATAGCTTTAAAAGATAAAAAACAATTTTATATTGCCGAAGGTGAAAAATATGCCCACATGACTTATTTTTTCAATGGAGGATATGCTGATAGCGTGGCAGGAGAGGATAGACTCTTGGTTCCGTCTTTGGCCATCGGCTCTTATGCCAAAGCCCCTGAAATGTCGGCGGAAAAAATTACTAATTTTGTTTTGGGAAAGATAAGAAACTTGGAGTATGATTTTTACGGAATTAATTTTGCCAATGCGGATATGGTGGGGCATACGGGAAACATAAAAGCTACAGTAAAAGCAGTGGAATACGTAGACAAAAAATTGGCTATACTTTGGAATGAAATTTCCAAAAGAAAAGGTCATTTAATAATTACGGCCGATCATGGCAATGCTGACAATATGATTGATATTGTGAACGGACAAGAATTTCCCAATACTTTCCATACCAAAAATAAAGTTATTTTTTCTGTTTTGGGAGGTGGTTTTAAAAATAAAGAATTAAAAATCGGAGGCAAATTGGGCAACATCGCTCCCACAATCTTAGAAATCATGAACCTAGAAAAACCCGCACAAATGGAGTGCAATTCGCTTTTGAATTAGAATTTTTATATTTTTTGAGATCCCGGATAAGTAAATTTCTAGCGCTCGTTACCTCGCTAAGAAATTTTACTTTCTGGGATGACACCCAGTTAGGTGTCAGTTTTTTTAACGCTATATTCGAGTTGATTTATTTTTATTTTAGTCGTAAAGTGTGGGACTGTATCTGATATGTATTTGAAATATTTTATTTTTTGGACCCATTTAAAGTGCTCAAAATAAAAACCACTAGTTAAAATTAGTGGTTTTTATTTGAAAAGTGTTGTTATTTTTTAAGACTGGTTTTCTTGACGGGAGCCTTTTTCTCCTTAGTAACTTTAGCCTCTTTCTTGGCTTTTTTAGCCACCTTTAGTTTGGCAGAAGCCTCAGCAAGTTTCTTAAATCTTTCTACACGTCCAGCTGTATCAACCACTTTTTTATCTCCCGTAAAGAAAGGATGGCACTGAGAACAGATTTCCACTTCAATATCCTCTTTGGTAGCACCAGTTTCCAGAGTTGCTCCACAAGCGCATTTGATAACTGTGGCTGGATAATACTTTGGATGAATGTCTTTTTTCATATTTTTCTAAAATTTTGGTTAATGGTTTAAATCAAATAAATTTATCTTTGATAGTACAAAGCAAATATTAGCACAGAAAAAAACAATTGACAAGAGTCCCAGGTTTGGTATACTGTTTTATGTGCTCTTCCGGCATAAATTTTTTGATTTTATCTCCGGAGGGCTTATAAAAAACATGCTTTTTTGGGCTCGTTCCTGTCCTAATTTTTTTAGGATTATGAGCTGAAAAACAAAAAAGCAGAGGATTAATTAATAATAAAAAGGAAAAAACAATGAGTACTGTAAAAGAACCATCTGTCGGAGAAGATGTAAAAAAAGAATCCGAAAAAAATAATGTGCTAGAAGAAAGATACAAAATGGATTTTTCTGTTAGCGAAATAAGTTTAGAAAAAATGCTAAAAAATGGTGTTCATTTTGGACACAATAAATCTTGCCGGGATCCAAGGATGAATAAGTTTATTTTTGGCACCAAAAGAAGCATAAATATAATTGATTTGCAAAAAACAGAGGAAAAGTTGAAGGAAGCAATGGAATTTGCAAAAAAATTAAAAGAAGAGAAAAAACAAATTTTGTTTGTGGGAACAAAAAAGCAAGCCAAAGCGATTGTAAAAATATCTGCGATAGCTTGTGAGATGCCACATGTAACGGAAAGATGGCTAGGTGGAACTTTTACTAACTTCGGAGTGATTCGAAAAAGAGCTCAATATTTAAAAGATTCTCAAGAACAAATGGCTGTTGGCGGATTTGATAAATATACTAAACTTGAAAAATTAAAAAAAACTGAAGAATTGGAAAAATTAGAAAAAAAAATGGGAGGCTTGAAAGAAATGAAAACTTTGCCAGCTGCAATTTTTATTTCTGACATTAAAACTGATGAGATTGCATTGAAAGAAGCTTTAAATGCCAAAATCCCAGTTATCGCTATCGTGGATACAAATGTAAATCCAAATGATATAAATTATCCGATTCCAGCTAATGATGATGCTGTTTCTTCGGTAAAAACTATAATGGAATATCTAGTGAGTCCAATAGTAAAATAAATTTTATTTATAACAAAAATATGTCCTTAGAACAAATAAAAAAAATAAGAGAAATTACCGGAGCTGGAATGGTTGATGTAAAGAAAGCTTTGGATGAAGCGGCTGGCGATGAGGTCAAGGCTGTGGAACTTTTGAGAAAAAGTGGCCAAGCTAAAGCGCTTAAAAAGAATGATAGAGAGGCGAAAGAAGGCGTAATTGGTTCCTATATGCATTCCAATAACAAAATAGGCGCCATGGTCAAACTTTACTGCGAAACTGATTTCGTGGCGAGAAATGAAGAATTCAAGGAATTGGCCAAGGATATTGCAATGCATATTAGCGCTATGAGTCCAAAATTTTTGAGTCCGGAAAGTGTCCCAGAAGAAATGTTGGAGAAAGAACGGGAAATTTGGACAGAACAATTGAAAAATGAAGGAAAGCCGGCAGAGATTATGGCTAAGATAATGAATGGAAAAGAAAAGAAATTTAAAGAAGAGATATCTTTATTGACTCAGCCTTTTGTGAAAAATCCTGATTTAACTATCAGCGAGCTTATCACTGAAAAAATTGGAAAAATTGGGGAAAATATTCAATTGGGAGACTTTTTTCGTTTTGAATTATAGTTTATTCTGAGATGTGCTATAATTAAACAGGCAGAGCTTTGTTTCATTAAGATTATTTAATTATGTTTAAATATTTGGTTAATTTATGTGGCTGGGGTGATCTAAAAATTTGTTTAAGCAACGTTGAATTTAAAAAGGGGGATAAGGTTATTGTAGAGGATGAATCTGGAAATATCTTAGGGACAATAAAAAATGCCATACGCCAAGAATTTAAAAAAGAAAACGATGCAGAAATTTTTACAATCCTAAGGGAAGCTACCGAAAGGGATTTGAAAAATTTCGATAAAAATTCAAAAAAAGAAAAAGAAATTTTGGATATTTGTCGTAAGGAAGCCAAGCGAATGGAATTGGAAATGAAATTTGTGGATGTTTTTACTACTCTGGGCAAAGGAACGGTCATAATTACTTTTATTGCCGATGGCCGAGTAGACTTTCGCCAGTTAGTGAAAAATTTATCTAGGATTTTCCATCGGTCAGTGCGCATGCGACAGATTGGATCAAGAGACGAAGCGCGTAATCTGGGTGGTTGCGGAGTCTGCGGAAAAGAACTTTGTTGTGTGAAGTTTCTTGGAGAAATTCCCAGCATTTCGACTGATATGGCTAAAGTTCAAAATGTGGCGCAAAGAGGCTCGGATAGAATATCGGGAATTTGCGGAAGATTGATGTGTTGCCTTTCATACGAGTCGGATCAATACAGAGATATGCTCAGAGGCATGCCGGAAATTGGAAGTGTCGTCAATATCAAGAGAGGATCTGGGGAGGTAATTGAGTTAAGCCCATTAGAGCAGATGATTAAATTGAGAATGTCCAACGGCGAATACGTCATAATTAAGAAAGAGGATTTAAAATAAAAAAGATGTTTTACTTATATTTCGTTTTACCGCCAATAATAATAGTCGTGAGTCTAGCACTTGTTATTTTTTTGATTTCGCGAAGATCCTTGGAAATTGCCAAAGAAATTGAAAATGGAGAAGACGCTACAGTTCAAAGCAGAATTTCGATGGAAGTTAAAAGCCGATGGCTTCATTTTTTAGAAAAAATGGCTCAGATTTTCAAAGTTTTTTCACTAAAAATGCACAATCGATTGGAGAAAAAATTAGCTTTCATAAAGAGTAAAAAAAATAAAATCGAATCAGAATTGGATAAAAAAGATTTTGAGGAAAGTGGCATAGACAGTCTAGTTGGGGATAAGGAAGGTATTTTGGAAAAAGTTCTCGAGAATGAAGCAAGTAGAGAGGCTAATAATGCTATGGATTTGGCTAAAAATAATAATCCTAATAAAATAAAGAGAATTTTTTCTAGGGGCAAGCAGGGAAAAGGGGAAGATCTTGTGAAATTTAGGGAAGAACGTGTGATGATAAGCAAGGAAGTTGTTTATCCGGAAGAAAAAAGAGAAGAGTTGGAGAGCATTTTGGTAGAGAGAATTGCCTCTGATCCTCGGGACATTGAAGCCTATGAGAGATTGGGGGATTATTATGTCAGCCAAGAAAATAATGTTGACGCAGAGTCTTGCTATAAGCAAGTTATTAAACTTAATCCACAAAGCTTGAGTGTGAGGAATAAATTAAGCAGGTTCAGAAGAAGGAAGATTTAAACTGTTTACAATTATTTGATTTTATCATAGAATGGATAGGTGTTTGTTTTTTAGCCACCTTAGCTCAGTTGGTAGAGCAACTGTTTTGTAAACAGTAGGTCGTCGGTCCGAGCCCGACAGGTGGCTCCAAATCATATTAACATTTTAGCATTTTAGCATTTTAACATAGGAGCAATTAGGCAAGAATTTGTGCTTGAAATTTGGGTCGGTGGCAGAGCGGTCAATTGCATCAGACTGTAAATCTGACGACATTAGTCTACGGCGGTTCAAATCCGTCCCGGCCCACGTAAAATTATGAGCTTGCGATTATTTTACATGAGAAAAGCTCATAATCACGTGGCACAGCCACAAAAACATGTTAGCATTTAAACATGTAACATATTAGCAAATAAATTTTATGTTGAAAATGTTAATATGATAAAATGCAGCATGATCTGCCGTTGTAGCTCAGATGGTAGAGCATTTCCATGGTAAGGAAAAGGTCCGCAGTTCGATTCTGCGCAACGGCTCAGGAAGTTTTAATAAGATAAGATTT
>LBQR01000031.1 GCA_000990945.1 Candidatus Moranbacteria bacterium GW2011_GWF2_35_54 | reverse complement strand
TATCAAGAAAACTGATAGAATTAAAACATTCTATAAATATTAACTTTTCTTAATAATTATCTTAGTTTTAGTGTATACTAAAGGATTATTTTTGGCAAGAGAAAGTCATTTTAGCATTTTAACATATTAACATTTTAACATTCTTTACTATGAATAGTAATTTTTCACTAACCCCTATAGCAAAAGGAGGAGCCTGTCATTGCGAGGCTTGAAATTATCCACGTGGATGATTTTAAATTCCTGACGTGGCAATCTTTTTTCTCGTCTTTGCGATGTTTAAATTATCTCCAAAGATGATTTAAAACTCCTGACGTGGCAATCTAGAAATTAAAGAAGTGTTAAAATATTTGAATTTTCTGGATCGCTTCGGAGTACCTCGCGAAGACAAATAAATTTGCTATTTGATAGATAATAGCTTATAACTAACAAACACCTGTTAATTCAATTTAAAAACAATAAAATATGGATTTAATAATAGAAGAACACAATGCAAATAAACGACTGGATAAGATTTTAGCTAATTTTAGCTTAACTGAAGAAACTTTAACAGGATTATCTCGAGGAGATTTTATTCGAGCAATTAAAGAAGGTAAGATTTTGGTAAACGATAAAATTGTTAAACCTAGTTACAAAACCGCCCTTGATGATAAAATAGAAATAAACTTAATAAAAAAAGAAGAGATTCTAATCTCTAATGATAAAATAAAATTAGACGTCATCTTTAAAAATGATGATTTTCTTGTCATCAATAAACCGGCTGGCATTCAAGTTCATCCTGATTTTAATGAAAAAGAAAATACTATCGTTAATGGGTTAATCGCTACCTACCCGGAAATCGCCAAACTCAAAGATGATCACACCTATTCTTTTCAATCGCGCCCTGGGATTGTTCACAGACTCGATAAAGAAACTTCAGGAATTTTAATTATTGCCAAAAATATAAAATCTTTCTTGGAATTTAAAACAATGTTTAAAGAAAAAACTATCGCTAAAAAATATCTGGCTATTTCCTATGGCATACCGCTAGAGAGAAAAGGTACTATCGATAAACCCCTGGCGCGAACTACTAATTACCGCAAACAGACTATTGCTGGCAAGAGAACTAAAACTAAAATCCGAGAAGCGCTGACCAATTATGAAGTTATAAAAGATTTGGGTGAAAATTTTTCCCTCATAGAAGTATCCCCGCAAACTGGCCGTACTCATCAAATCCGCGTCCATCTTAGCGCTATCGGGCACCCGATTGTAGGCGATAATCTATACCGCAAGAAAAATTATGAAAAATTTGAAGGTGCCACTCGTCATATGCTTCACGCCAGTCAAATAGAATTTACACTTTTTGGAGAAAAATTTAACTTCACCGCCCCGCTTCCCAAAGATTTTGAAGCAGTGTTAGAAACTTTGTCGGTTTAGGAATTTAAGAATATAGAAATTGTAGAGACGCAGCGTTGCTGTGTCTTTGTTTTTAGTATTTAATATTTTTCACTAACTTTTTTTGACAGCCCGCTTCGACAAGCTTTAGCGAGGCGAGCAAAAAAAGGTTACAAAAACCCTGAAAAGCACAAGCCTCAGGGCACAGCTGCCACACGTATTCCTAAAATATTTGTTATATATCTTTTGAGATCCCCGATAAGTAAATTTCTAAGGCTCATTCTTCGCCAAGAAATTTTACTTTCGAGGATGACACCTCGCTAGGTGTCAGTTTCTTAACGCTCTCTTCAAGTTGATTTATTTTTATTTTAGTCGTAAAGTGTGGGACTGTATTTGATGTATTTATGTTATAAATACCTTTCTTATGCTAAAATGTTAATAAGCTAACAAACTAAAATAATCTAAAATGAAAAAAATAATCTTGGGTTTCAGTCTATTGATTTTAATTCCGGCATTATCAGGTTGCGCAGGAACTACCAAAGAAAAAAAGGAAGAAACCATTAATCCTTTCAGCCCCTCCAGTATGGTTAATACTTACGATAATTCTAAAGATAAAATCAACACTGCTACCCAAAAACAAAACGAATCCACCACCAAAGCGCTAGAAGAAAGTGGCATCAATGAATAAAAAACATACCGCAGAAAAAAATCTCTGCGGTATTTGTTTTCAATTGATATCTAAAAATAAAAAGTAACCTTACTTTTTTAAAATTTTGATTTCTTTTCCCTTGTGCCAAGCCAATTCAAATATCGGACGCATGGAGTTTACTAATTCCTGTGATTCAACCACTACTACGAAAGGCTCTTCGCCCAGAGAAGTGATGGCTAGTTTGTTTCCGTAAATTGTAAAATCCATTTGTGAATCTTTGAGGTCAGACAAAGTTCGCACTTTTTGTTCCACTGCTAAAAACTCTTGGGCTATCTCGAGCTCAGCGGGATTATCCGAAACCAAATGACGAAATTTTCCCGTTATCATTCCTCTTTTGTATCTTTCCACCCAGTCCACAATTGCTCCTGGAAAATGCTTTTCGACACGTTCATAAGATGAGATAAAAAAAGCATCTGAGGCATTATTCATTTCCTCCCAAGTGTTTATGATTCCCTCTTTAGTTTCGTGATAAGTAATTTTCGGTCTTTTTTTACCTGTGTTTCCTAAAGAACGAAATATTGGAAGCATTTGGGAAAAGTTTTTATAAGAAACTCTTAGTTTGCTCAAAATCACCGAGGGGTCAATAGCTCGATAAGTGTTAATTTTATTTTCTGGAATTTCACTCACATAACCTCTTTTAATTAATCCTTCCAAGATCACATAAATGATAGAACGTTTAAGTTTGGTGTTTTTAGAAATATCGGTAACATTGCCCTGTCCCAACTCCAATAGCGCCAAATAAACTTCCGCTTCTTTCTCCGTAAATCCAGCGTTT
Organism: Candidatus Moranbacteria bacterium GW2011_GWF2_35_54; assembly: GCA_000990945.1. Lineage (GTDB taxonomy): Bacteria > Patescibacteriota > Minisyncoccia > Moranbacterales > UBA9337 > UBA9337. Next base: position 10,874 of record LBQR01000031.1, on the reverse strand, counting down.
TCTAAAATTTTTACTAAATCTTTATCCATATTACATTCAATAACCAATAACCAAATTACAATTTCCAAACAATTTTAAATAACCAAAATTAAAACTTTTTTCTTGTGCACTAAATTATATATAATTATATATATTTTGTCAATATTTTTGATAAACTAATCATTAAAATGCTTGATTTTACATATTTATTGGCATATTTTTGTATTTTTTTATTGATAAACAACCCCATAAGTACTAACCTACACTGTTACCTATTATGGGATGTTTTTTAACAATTTAATATTAACAAGTGAGGCTTGGCAATGAAAACTGAAAATGTTGATCTTCTGGTTGGCATGATTTTAACTACTCTGGTATTTTTTCTTCTTGCTTGGATTATGGCAAACGACAAAGATGCGAGTTATCAAGAACTCAGAAAAGAATACTTTTGGATCTGTCTCTGCGCGGGTTGGATTTCTAATATTACTTTTTTAACGGCAAGTATTTACAAATATTTTGTGAACCATAACACAGCCACTGTTTTATGGATAATAATCCTAATCTGTTTAGCTTTTGCGTCAGGATTTTTAACAAAAATTCTGTATGCGCAATATCGATCAAGTATTCATAACAAAAATAGAATTCCAAAAGGAGAAAAAAATGAATCTAAATAATTGCAAGCACGAAGAGGAATATGGTAAATTTTGTCGTAAGTGTGGTGCTGAGTTAGTATGTAGCCATCCGAGCTATGATATCTTTTGTGCGAGCTGTGGGATTGCGCTAAAGGAAAAATGTCCTGAATGTGGTGAGATGGAATTGATTGGCCGAAAAATTTGCCAGACAAAATTATCTGAAGCGATTACTGCTAGAAATCGATCCAAAAAAGAAACAAGAGGAAAAATTGATACACAGAGATTCAGCATAGGATTGTTGGCAATTATTGGATTTTTTATATTTATCCTTATAGGGGCTTTATTTAATCATTACTATATTATTGCATCACATACCAATGCGGTATTAGCAGTATTTGTTGTGACTGCTATGGCATTAAGTATGTCATTTCTCATTCTGGATATGATTTTTTGGGATAAATGGAAACGCAAAAAATTGCAAGAAGCTGAGGATAAATTTCTGGAAGAAAATCCAGTATACGCCGGAATCATTCGCCAAGCGGAGGAGGATAAAGATGAATGATGATAAATGCAATCATGAAAAAGAGAGTGGCGACCTTTGTGCAGTGTGCGGAGCTACTATCAGAGAAAGATGTCCTGAGTGTGGTGAGATGGAATTGGTTACGCGAAAAGTTTGCCAGACAAAATTATCTGAAGCGATTTCCAACAGAATTCAATCCGCAGAAAAAGCACGTGAAAATTTCCAATCACGTGTTCAGAAATACATCGAGTATAGTATTTTTATTATCTGGCTTAGCTCTATTATTATCGGATATCCTGTAGCATTTTTTATGTCCAGTTTACCCATAACCATCTCAGGCATTCTTATCTGCCTTCCTTTCTTTCTTCCTTTTTTTCTTGTCTTTATTGTCACTCCTATTATTTTAATTTTTTGGACTATTATTTATCTTGCACTATGTTCATTGGGAATTTGTTCTTTGAATCAATGGAAAGAAAAAGGAGCAATGGTGGTTATATTAAAATCATAAACAGAGGAAAATATCTAGAACAACAAAACGGCTCGCTGAAATATTCAACGGCCGTTTTTAAATTTATTTTTAATTTTCACATTTTCTTTACATATCATTCCCTGAATAAGAAAGATTTAGACTTTTATTGATGAGTGGAAAATCCGGGACGATATTGCCTGGTCCCATAATTCCAAACAGCGCCCAGTTACAAAAGGAGGGATCACGTGGGAAACATCTTTCGATAACTCCGTCTTTGATCTGCAAAGCCGTTAAAATTTCCCCCCGCCATGATTCTACTGCGCCCAAAGCAAAACCATCTTTTATTTCAACTTCTTTAAAAACATCACCCGCTTTAATATTTTTAACTAAAGTATCCAATAAAATTATGGATTGCTCAATTTCCTTAATCCGCATTCGATACCGAGCAAAAACATCCTGACTTTTTTTGGTGATAACGCAAATAGGAAATTCTCCATAAGCCGCATAGGGATGATCACGCCTGACATCGCGGTTAATCATTGAAGCACGAGCAGGAAGTCCTACTGCCCCAAAAGCTAGCGCAGCTTCTTTGGGAAGTTCACCAGTATATTGCAATCTATCCAAAAATCCTTCGCTGTCCAGAGCAATTGCAACAATTTTATCTATTTCTTTCCAAACTTCAGTCGAAATTTTTAAAATTTTATCCAATTCTTCTTTACTTAAATCTCTGCTTAGTCCGCCAGGAATTATCATGCCTCGCCAAAAACGATTACCACAAATTTCCTGGGACAATCGCATCATTCTCTCTTTAATCCGAAAACCATTAGCTGCGATAAAGCTGTAGCCGGTTCCCATTCCTCCAATATTAGCTAAATCATGCACATGCATCGTAATTCTTTCGCATTCAGTGATTATCATTCTTATTATTTGTGCTCTTTTAGAAACCTTACAGCTACTTATTTTTTCTACGGCTTCTGAATAAGCTAGTGCGTGTGAAGCGCTGGCATCGCCTGAGAGTCTTTCGATAAAAGGTAGGGCTTTGCTGACAGTTTTTCCTTCCATTAATTTTTCTACTCCTTTGTGGGTAAAAAATAATTTTCCCTCCAAAGTTAAAATTCTCTCTCCGGCCACATTAAAACGAAAATGTCCCGGCTCAATAATTCCAGCGTGAATCGGTCCAACTGGAATTTCAAATACGCCCTCTCCTGCCACATGATTCATCGGGTACGGCACATTATCTTTTGGCAATTTAGTATTCCAAATAAAATCCTTTAGAAGCGGGTGCGTATTTTCTGGAATATTTTCGTGGTGCACCAATCTTCTTAAATCAGGATGCCCCACCGGAATAATCCCAAACATATCCTGCAGATATCTCTCATACCAATGAGACGCCATAATAGTCTCAGTTAAAGCCGGATATTGGGCATCATCGGCAGGAATTTCAGCTGAAAGTTTTAGCCATTTATTTTCTTTATCTAAACTGAAAATAACATGTACGCCAAAGCTATTTTTTCCTGCCCTGTGGTCCGCTTCGGACTCTGCGAGGTCTTTTCTATCGTCAGTTCCAAAAAGAAGAGATAATGGAAGCTTATACTTCTCCACCAACTTCGTAGCTACCACCGCTAAATCATTTCGCGAGACTTTAGCTAAGACTAAGTCATCTCCGCCAAGAGAAGTCTCTAAAATATTAAGCTCTTTGAGAATTTCTTGAATTTTCATATTATTTTTTTCTCCCACGAATCTACAAATCTTTTACGAATTTACAAATATTTGCGAAACTTGTTATTTAATAAATAAAAAATCTTTTACAATATTATTAATTACATTTATTCCTCCACTGGTCGTGAACCACATCGCTAAAATAGCTACCATAATTAATTCAACTGTCATAATAGTATGTGTGATATTCCATCGCTCTTTTTTATATTCAATATTATCTTCTATTTTTTCAGTCGCAAAAATCATATTTATAGTAAGTGATAACATCGCATAGGCAATAATTCCCAAAGCGACAAAAAGAATTATCGTGAGTATCGGATAAATTACTATGGCTTGGCTGAACATTCCATACTCACTCATAAAAAGAGTCGAAGGTGGAATGGCAATAATCATCAAAATTGCTGAAATAAACAAAACACTAGTGTATTTAGCTCTAATTAACATATTTTTTATTTTTTCCATTTTGGTACTTTTTTGGCCAATTAAAATTTCTCCTGCCCCAAAGAATAAAGTTGATTTAATAAAAGTATGTCCAATCATATGCATTACTGCAGCCATTGCGCCGATTGGGGATAATCCCAAAGAAAATAATATTAGTCCCATGTGCTCTATGCTGGAATAAGCTAACATTCTTTTATAATTAGTCTGAATTAACATCATTAAGGCAGAAAGAATAATTGAAAAAAATCCGAAAATTAAAAATAAATTATTGGTCCAGCTTGGATCTGAAAAAGCGCTATCAGCAATAAATTTAAACCGCAAAATTGCATAAAGCGCAATATTTAAAAGAATGGCAGAAAAAATAGCCGAGATTGGAGATGGGGCTTTGCTATGGGCATCAGGCAACCAATTATGCATCGGCACCAAACCAACTTTAGTTCCAAAGCCAATAAATAAAAATATAAAAGCCAGCTTGATCACATCATGAGGAATGGCCTGGGAATTTTCCATAAGCGCGTAGATGGAAAAAATGTTTTCGCCTGATAAACCCGCTTCGTGTGCTCCATAGCCCAACAACAATATTCCTACCAATCCTAAGCTAATACCGGTTGAACATAAAATCATATATTTCCAAGCCGCTTCCATGCTGGTTTTTTTGCGATACAATCCCACCAAGAAAGTAGAAAAAAGAGTAGTTCCTTCCAACGCTAACCACAACACTAAAGTATTATTAGTAGCTAGGGTTAAAATCATGCATAAAACAAACATTTGAAACAAAGAAAAATATAATTTATATTGATGCAGATTGATAATTTTTTCCTCGTATTCATGACCGATATAACGCGTACTAATAATTGTCGTAACGATATAAATGAAGGCCACCAAAAAAACAAGTAGGGCCGAGAAACTATCTATCAGCCACCACTGGCTAATTTCTTTTCCTCTAATATGCAAAACAAACGGCAGCGCATAAAAAATCAAAGCTCCTCCTCCCAGAATAGAAAAGAATAAATTAATTCTGCGCACTTGTCTTTCTGTCTTTAGAAATAAAGATCCTAAAGAAGCTATTAGAAAAGGTATGGTTATAAAAATTGGATTCATAAAATTTAATGGGTAATACTAGTTAATTTAGAGATCCTCCCCTCCTCGGGAGGAGGGGGTTGGGGGAGGTGCGAAACTTTATATTTAATTTGGTTATCGAAAACTCTTCTAACCCCTCCTCAATCCTCCCCTTCAAAGGGGAGGAGGCTCTGTTTGATTGTTTTTTGTATAAATTAATTAGCACTACTAATAATTTAATTAAATATCAATCGTTTATTCTGACAACTCGCGCAAATCATCCGTATCAGTACTACCGTATAAATCATTAATTTGAGCGCTCAAAATAGCCAGAATATAGGCAGTCGCAACTGTAACACCAAAGATTCCAAATTCTATCATCAAAGGAAGTGATCCAACTGTGGCCAAAACAAAAACCGCAATACCGTTTTCTATCACCAAAAGACCCACAATTTGCGAAAAAATATAATTCCCAAAACTATTAACGCCACTGCCGTATAAAGAAGAGCATTCCACTCTGTCAAACCAACAATTGATATATTTTTTAGAGTAAAATAAATTAACATCAATAAAATAATAGCTAAGAAATAACTTTTGCCAGGGCGCAAGAATGATGGTAGGTTAGTTAAACTTTTTTTAACATGTCCGATATGACTAATTACGTATGGCACTGCCAATACTTTAGTGATGATAGTAAAAATCGCAAAAATCCACAGATGGATAATTTCCTCTTTCCTCACTATTGAAATCAAGCTCAAGGCAATCATGGCAATTGATAAAGAAGAAAAAGCATAATAACGTAAAATTGCTTTTAATCGCACTCTTCCAAAAAGAAGCACCACGCTTATAACTGTGAAAATAGAAAATATAATATAATATTTTATCGGAGTATCGTTGTAAGAAGATAAGAGTGCCACCAGCATCGCCAAAAAAGCTACCACAAAAGCGATAGAAAAATATTCACTCATTCGATAAAAGCGCATCTTCACTATCATAGACTCAAGAAAAGCCAAACCAATCATAACCGCTATTATTTTTGCAATCGCTAGAAATACAACCCCGAATAAATTTCCTGCGCTCCAGGAAAAAGCATCTAGTAAAGTAGCGGGAAATAAAAAGTTAGCAATAAGTACCGAAAAAACAGTCAACTTTATAGCCGAAGCATATTCCAATAAGGCCAGGTATTTTCCAGAATATTCCAAAACCATCGCCTCATGCACCATTGTAAGCTCAAGATGCGTGGCTGGATTATCCACTGGATAACGAGCATTCTCTGCCAAGGCTACCAAAATCAAAGCTATCACGCTTAATAAAAGATATGGCTCAGAAAAATTAATTTGACTTTTTAATATTCCATCAATAGTTGAAGAATTAGTCATGAAACTTAAAGTAGAAAAAATCAAAATAACTACTGGCTCCAACAAAGCTGCAATAGTGATTTCACGACTAGAGCCCATTCCCCCGAAAGCGCTTCCCGCATCTAATCCTCCCAAAACTAAAAATATCGAACCCACAACCAGTATCCCCGCCACCACTAAGAAATCACTCAATTGAGCCAGACTTCCTCCTGTAAAAATAAGAGGCAATACCATAGCTAAAGCAATTGAACTTCCCAAAACTACAAAAGGCACCGCTCTAAAAATCCAAGAAGTAACATCAGAAATGACCATTTCTTTTCGTAGCAATGTAAACAAAGTAATGTAAGAAAGAAATGGAGAAGCACCCTTGCGACCTTGTAAACGCGCCTTAACAAAGCGCACTAAACCAGGGGCTAGTGGCGCAATTAATAAAATAAAAACTATTTGAATTAATGTGGCGATGATAGGATTCATAAGGCAAAGATTAAAGTGATAATTAAAGCAAATAGTAAAAATAAAATATAATATTGGATTCGGCCATTTTGAATCAGTCGCGCTTTTTCGGCTAGTAAAAATAATCCTCTAGCAGTTGGACGATACAATGCGTCACTCCAAACTGAGCGGATTGATAATTCAAAGGAATATCTTCTAATCCAGGGATTTGTCTTAACTACAGGTTCAGACTGAAGCACTTTCTTTCTTCCAATAAAAGTCAGAAAGAAAAATCTAATCGGGGCGGAAAAAGCGGTGGCGCTGTATTGCATTATAGAGTCAATTGGTTGGCCGCAATCCCAAGTCTTGTGGTTTCTCTCTTTTTTATTTTTGAAAAATAAATCTTTGCTGATATAAATTAAACATCCAAAAATAAAAATTGCCCCTCCGACAAACAAGGATGATATGTTTAGAGGCGCTAAACTTATACTTTCTTGGTTTTGAAAAAATTGGATTTGAAAAATTAGTTCGGAAATAATGGGTTTGGCCAAAAAACCAAGTGAAATAAATGCCACTCCTAAAATTAAAATTGGAAGAATTAATAAATAATCAGTTTTTTCACTTCTTCTTTCCATCTTGATATTTCGTGGCAAGCCCAACATTGAGATACCAAATATCCTTACCATCGCCAGAACTGCCAAACCGCTAACTAATCCAATTACAACCAAGACTATTAACAGTAGAATAATTACGCTTGGAGAATAAATATTTTGATGCATTAAAGCAATGAGACTTTGAACCAATCCCCATTCGCCATAAAAAGTTCCCAAAGGTGGCAACGGCAAAGAACCTAAAATAGCTAGCAAAAAAGCTCCACTAAACCAAGGCATCAATTTTGCAATTCCCCCCATCGCATCCAGACTCTTGGTGTGCACCCGATTAATAATTACTCCACTGCTTAAAAATAAAGCTGTCTTAAATAACGCATGATTGATGGCATGAAAAATTGCAAAAGCTATCAAGCCATAGGCCACTAAACTATTTAAATTATTAGCCAAAAAATAAATAGCCAATCCCAACATGGTAAAAATAATTCCCATATTTTCTATGCTACTATAAGCCAAAGCGCGTTTAATATCCCTTTCCATAGTCGCATAAAGAACCCCCACCATCGCCGACAATAACCCCAAAAAAATAACTACTAACCCTGCCCAGGCTGGGATACTAACTAAACTTAAAGTTATAAAAACAAATCCATAAACTGCCACCTTTAGCATCAATCCACTCATCAGTGCCGAAATATTGCTTGGAGCTTGAGGGTGCGCTTCGGGCAACCATACATGAAAAGGCACTAACCCCGCCTTTGATCCAAACCCAAATAAAAATAGAAAAAACACCAAACATAATTTGTCATAACTCAAATCTTGTGAGACATTTTTTATATTGTCCAAATCAAATAGCAATGAGCCATTTCCCAAAATTAAAAATCCTCCCAAAATAGCCGAAGCCCCCAAATGAGTCATTATAAAATAAAGAAAAGCTGCTTTAATTGATTTGTTAGTTCGGTCAGAAAAAACTAAGAAAAAAGAAGTGATGGACATTGCCTCCCAAAAAAACAAGAATGAAAAAGAATTATTGGCAATAAAAACACCTTGCATTCCCAAGACAAATAGCGACATTAACAGTTGCACTATCTTGGGATTATATGATTCTTTATAGAGCTCTAAATATCTTAAGCTGTATATTCCAACTAAAATTGCCACCGAACTTACTAAAATAAAAAATATAGCGGAAAGTAAATTTAATTGAGGAGCAAATTTAAAAAACCAATCGAAATGAGCCAGCGTAATTCTTTGCGGAAAAAAATTTACGAAATAAATTATTCCCGATAAAAGCCCCACTAAATTAGAGTAAATAAATAAAATCGTTGCTTTTTTGTATGATTTATCAAAAAAAGAAACGCCAGCTGACAAGCTAAGTCCAATGAAATAAAATCCTATACTATAATTAAGTATTTGTTCCAACATATAATATTTTATTTGATATTTTTTAAAACAGTTAGCACTCCTTGTAAAATTTCTGTCGGAGCAGGCGGCTCACCGGGAATTTTGATGTGTACTGGGATAACTTTGTCCACGGCGCCTACTACAGCATAAGAACCTTTCCAAATTCCGCCAGTACAAGCTCCGTCGCCAACAGCTACCACGATACAAGGCTTAGGCGTAGCTTCGTAGGTTGTTTTAAGGGCTTGCTCCAAATTTCTTGTGACTGGACCAGTGACAAAAAGCATGTCGGCATGCCGAGGAGAAGCTACGAAACTCAAGCCAAAACGGTCAATGTCATAATAAGCATTACTTAAAGCTGTTAACTCTATTTCTTCAGCGTTAGTCGAGCCAGCGTCCACGGCTCGGATTCTTAGAGAACGACCATTATAAAGTTTTTTTATAATATCATTTATTTTTTTTCCTATTTTCTCAAAATCAGCATCTTTTTCTAAAACCAAGAAATCACTCTTATTCTGAGTGACACTTTTTTGCCATAACAAAGTCTTCATTAATGAAAAAATTTTCATACAATTTGTTTATTCTCGCTCGCAAGAACCTTCGCTCTCGCTGAATTTTAAAAAAATAAAAAACGGATTTAACCGAAATATTTAAAAGTTTTTATGATTTAAAAAACAAGGCATTCACAACGTAAATATTACTCCTACAAAAAATAACTGTCAAATGTGTAAGCTCTACGAAGTACTCATCTCCCCCTCTCCCTCTTTGTAATCAAAGGGGGACCCGCCTGCCACAGCCTGGCACTGGCGGTCAGGGATGTCCAGCAGGACAGAGGGGGTTTCTATTTTTTGATATTTAAATTTCTAACCCCTCCCTGCCCTCCCCTTTTAAAAAGGGAGGAGGAAGAGGGGTAGAGACACAGCGGTGCTGCGTCTAAAAAACAGTGTCTCTGCGAGTAAATTACGTACTCGGAATTTGCGTGGCCCAGCCTGCCATAGCCTGGCACTGGCGGGCAGGAGTCCAGGAATCTAACATATTCAAACCTAGATTGCTTCGGAGTACCTCACAAAGACATAAAAACAAACTTTTTACCTCACCAAAACAAAAGTCTCTCTATAACTTGAATTTCCTGCCTTATCATAAGCTCTCACTCTCAGATATTGAGTGCCTTGGGGAGTGTTAGTTGGGATAGCAAAAGAATTAGTTTTAGTTTTATAAATCTTACCTCCAAGATAGATTTTGTATTTATCTATTTTGTCATTATCTTGGGCTAAGAAAGTTAGCTTAGTTTTTCCTCTGGTGACTAGAGTTTGATTTTTAGGAAAAGAGGTGAATTCTGGTTTTTCATTATCGACTTTAACTTTAGTTTTCTTTTCTCCAATTAAAGTTCCATACTCATTGTATTGTTTAATTTTGATATAACCGGAGAAATCATTGCTTAGTTTTATTTTTTGATTCCATTTACCTTGCTCGTCAGCTTGGATGGTTTTTATTTTTTTAGAGTTTTGGTAGATTTTGATAGTTCCATCTTTTAGTTTTTCGTCCTCTCCTTGAAGTTTGATTTCTTTTTTATCACTATAGATAGTTGAGTTTTTCATCTTTTCTTTTCCTTCGCTGGTTTTGATGATGGGAATTTCAAAAGTTAGGGTGTAAGTGGATTCATTACTGTTAATATCTCGACAGATGGCGTAATAGGTGTAATTTCCAGAAGTTAAGTCAGTTAATTGAGAGTTGTGAGAAATTTCTCCAGTTATGGTAAAAGGAGTTCCACTGTCGTAGGTGATAGCTGAATTATTGGAATAACGACAAGTGGAGTTTTCATCAGTGGTTAAATTTAAAGTAATAGACGTAGTATCTTTGGAAAATTTGTTTTGGGTGTTACTAACAAAGGTAGGGGCTAATATATCGCCATCTGCTTGACCAAAAGAGATGCTTTGAAAGGTAGGAGAGGTTAATCCATCTTGACTGATCAGAGTAACTCGGTAGGCTATGGTTTTTCCTCTTCCTGCGTAAGCAATATTATTTTCTATTTCATTCCAAGTACTATTATCTATAGAGATTTCTACTTTAATGTCCGTATCTTCGGGGGTATCAGCTTGCCAAGAGATAGGACCCCAATCTTGGTCTGTGTCGAAGGTGAAGGTGGAGGAAGTGAGGGTTGAGTGTTAACTAAAAATAGAAATGGGACTATTTAGTAATATTTAAAAATAGAAATGGGACAGTTTTGCTTGGTAATTTTATACTGATGATTCATAATGATAA
>LBQR01000030.1 GCA_000990945.1 Candidatus Moranbacteria bacterium GW2011_GWF2_35_54 | reverse complement strand
GGTCGTCGTCAGCTCGTGCCGTAAGGTGTTCCCTTAAGTGGGGTAACGAGCGCAACCCCTGTCGTGTGTTATATATGTCACACGAAACTGCCCAGACTTTAGTTCATAAAAACACGTTAACATTTAAACATTTTAACAACTGGGAGGAAGGAGGGGATGACGTCAGATCAGCATGGCCCTTTGACGCCCTGGGCGACACACGTGCTACAATGGCCGGTACAGAGGGTTGCGAAATCGCGAGATGGAGCCAATCCCAAAAAGCCGGTCCCAGTTCGGATTGGAGTCTGCAACTCGACTCCATGAAGCCGGAATCACTAGTAATCGGGAATCAGCCACGTCCCGGTGAATACGTTCCCGGATCTTGTACTCACCGCCCGTCACGTCAAGAGAGTCGGCAACACCCGAAGGTCCTGTTTCAAAGCAGGGACAACGGTGGGGCTGATGATAGGGACGAAGTCGTAACAAGGCATCCGTAGCGGAAGCTGTGGATGGATCACCTCCTTTCTAGGGAGTATTGGTGTACACTTAGTCGCTTAAAACCGACTAGGAACAAACCTAACAGGTCGTTTCATTGTAAATTTATTTACTTTGAGAACCGCTTTCTTTGAATGACTTATAGGGAACCGCAAAAGAATGTGAATTTATACTTGCATAATTACAAAAACAGGACACTCAATGGATGGGTGTTTTTTAGTTTTTGTCGGGAATTGTTTCGTTTCCAGGGAGTGTTTTTATGCATTTTTGTAGGAGCTGTTAGGATGATTATGTCTAGTCTTCATTAAAACAAAAAACTCCACTCTTCTGCCTGAAGAATGGAGGGATAAATTATAATTATCTAGTCATTTTTTTAAATTCACTTTCATCTACTTTTTCAGTACCCATAAAAAAGCTATCTTTATCTTTTGCTAGTGAATTTTTATCGCTTAAAACCATAAAAGTAGCAGGGTCGGCTCCTTCAATCTCCCATTCTCTAAGGTATACTCTCTCTTTATCTTTTTCATAATTATTGGATATTATTTTAAAAGTATTGGGGTCAGCATTTTCTATTTTAATACTACCATAAAAAACATAGTTATTATCTCTACTAAAATCATTTCTACCTCCATTACTTATTAATTCAAATGTATCGGGATTAGCCCCTTCAAGATTATCGCTATTACAAAAAACTTTTTTAGTATCTTTTATGAAACTATCACATATATTAAATTTATATTTCTCTTTATCCCAAATACAGCCCGTATCTATAATATTAATTTCATTTGGATTTATATCTAAATAATCCATGAGGGGAACTGCCTGTCCTCCACCATCAATCCAATAATAAACTTTTCCATCGTACAAATTATAATTATTTCCCAAATCTTCTCCACCCTTGCCTTCGGTAATAAATGAGTAGTATCTTCTCCTTTCTGAATTATCGATTAAATCTCTGGTAATTACAAAATTCTTAGAATAACCATTAAATGAGTCTCTGTAAATATTCAATGTTACATTTGTTCCACTTTCTCCCATTAAAGCATTGGATACATCATTAACTGTCATACCAATAACATAGTTATCATCGATTTTTACTATTCTATCACCCGATTTTATTTCGGCCTTATCAGCAGGAGAGCCTTTTATAACTTCTAAAATAAATACAATATCAGAATTAACTGCAAATATTATTCCTGTTCCTGTATAATCATTTTTTGAACCCTCCAATATTTTAATTTTTTCAATTTGACTAATCGCAAAATGAGCTTCTTTAACTTCTCTCAAATAATTAAAATATTTTTCTTCTTCAGCTTTTTTTTCAGAAAGTAATTTGTTCAAATAATTAAAACCTAAAAATGTCAGTACTAAAAAAATAATTACAAAAACAGCAATAATAATATTTTTTATTGATTTTCTTGTAATAAAATTTTCTTTGTTCATTTTTTAAGTATAATTTTTTATTTACTTTAAGCTAACATTTATAAGCATAAACAGTCAAGTGTTTGAGTGCTTTTTAGTTTATAAAATAATAAAAAACCCATCTTTCCCTGAGGAAAAGATGGGGTTAAATAAATAATTCAATCGGTACAGTCATTCGACCAATACGATTCTGAATAATACAGGTGCAGTTATTGTTGGTTCAGGAGGAACTACTACATCGGCAACTGTGATATAGGCAACTTTTGTTACAGAATCAGTTCCTAGACTGTTGCTGGCGGTTAAGCTGACTGTAAAAATTCCAGAGGAAGAATAAGTGTGACTAGGATTACTTCCTGTGGCATATTGTCCATCTCCGAAATTCCAACTCCAGCTGGTGGGGTTATTGGTTGAGTGGTCAGTGAAATTGACAGTTAAGGGAGTATCTCCAGAAAACAGACTGGCAGAAAAGTTGGCTATGATGGGCGGTCTGATTATCAGCTCAACTTTGCCATATTCATCTTTGTCAGATTCAGAAGAAATATCGTGGTCACCATCATCTTCTTCTACGTCAACAAAGAAGTATATTTTAATAAAACCATTCACTACTGGAAAACTTTTACTCCTACTGCCACAAAACAGTGTGACTGTCTGTCCATCAGAAGATACAGCAATTGTGACCGGGCTCATACTCTTTTCTTCCCGCTCTCCTGGGTCGATATCGAAAGGACTATCCTCGTCAATCTTGGCATCATCTTTATCGAAATCCCTTTTGTTTTCAACTCGATAATCCGAGTCTACATCATGAGCTTCTTGAGAACTATTGTTTGTGACTTCCATTCTACCTTCAACTTGAAGACTTTGTCCCCAATAAAGAGCTTTAGATATCTCTTTGACCCAACTCCCTCCCAGCTCTTTTAAATCAAAACTATTGATATGGAGGTCGGGGTCAGAATCGGAAGATGTAGGTTCGGGGTCGTTGGGGTCAGGACTTCCAGACCCTCCGCCAGTACCACCAGCTTCCAAACAATATCCATTGCTTGAAACATGAATTACAGACCCTTGCTCAAAATCGTAGAGAGTCCAATTACTCCCGCCCTGACAAGACACATCATTACTTGATGGTGTCCAACAGACTCCCCAAATGGAATTGATGCTGTCGCAGTACAGATTTGTTCCGTGGTCGCGTCTGTATATGAAACCTTTGAGAGTCCAACTACCCTGAATGTTAGTTCCTCGATTAGTATTTCGATGATAAGTGTTACCACTTCCTTTATAGTAGGTAGCATAATTGACACCAATCGTAAAACCTGTACTGTGATATGCATCCATCTCCGACACGTTAAAAGACCCGCTTTCACTAAGACTTTCAACGTGAGCAACGTGTCCTGGACTAGAAAACACGGCTATGGCACCAACTTTCGGTTCCAAACCAACATCAAATCCAAGATTGCTAGCGTTAGTGTACCAATATCCAGCATCTCCAGTAATGCCCGCTGACGCCAAATCTGGACGCATGAATGCTGCCCACCATGTGCAGTTACCAGAATTATATGGCGAGATATTGCATGCAAAATGACTCGTAGTGGATGTATATCCGTAACAAGTCAGATTTGGGTCACTGGAAAAGGCATCAGTTCCATGTAAAAGCACAAATACAGTTGCTACCCAAATAAGTATCTTTTTCACTTTTTACACCTCCCTTGATTAAATTATTGAGGAACTACTGTTTTTAGAGAAACAGATTTACCGTTTCATAAATTTCACAAAAAATATTTGTGAAATCAAGAAATGGAAATTCGTTTATGATTTATACGAGTAACTTTCAGCAATTTTTTCTAATACTTCAATCAGATTTTTACTATTTTTTTGCGTAGTCCACGCTGTAAATGTAAGGGCAATTTCTTCATTAATAATATAATAAGACTGCTGTCTCATCCCGGAATCATTAAATATTGTAGTGCAGTATGCTCTTAAGGGCAATATTCTATCTTCAACAACAGTACAATAAACAGAAGGATTATTCTCCTTAGCCAGGCTCAATGTAGAATTCAAACTATCCAAAGGAGATCCTGCATCTGAAGTTGACTTTCCTTTCTCTGAAATAACAATTTCAGTATTATTAGAAATTATTAAGGGAGAATTTGGCCCTATATCAGAAAAAATTCCAATGTCCGCATGTTTATTTATATCAAAAACTGGATTGTTTGTAATTACCTTAGAATATCCTTCGCGTTCAAGATGACTTGATTCTAGCCAATACCATTCTTTTGGAAATTTGATTGTAAAAAATTCAGTTTCTTTTGTCTGCCAATTATCTACATTCAAATCTATATCAACTACAAATTTTTGGTTTTCTTCTTGGTTTTGTTGCGGGCTTCCTTCTGCAACAATATTATTTTCTATTTTTTCTTGCGGAACACCCTTGTTGCCTATTTCTTTATTTTTCACAATCCAGAAGCCAGCTCCAGTTATCAATATAAGTAAAATCGTAGATATTAATATGATTATTGATTTATTTTTCATTAGATTTATAGATAATTTAGTTACTTTAACTTGTTTTTAAGTTAGCACCTATATGCCTATTAGTCAATAAAACTACACAGTTGTAAAGAGGAAGTGTAAATGTCTGTTTTTGCAGGGAAGATTCATTTCCAGGGAGTGATTTTATGCATTTTTACCAGTGGGTAACTTTCCTTGACTTTCTGTGTCACGAAGCTAATGTGTTAGTACATTAAAAATAATATATATGGAAAAACAAACAATAAAAAATCTTAGTGAAGAATATCTAATGTGGCTACAAGTAGAAAGACGTTTTGCTCAGAGTTCCATTGTCAGTTATAGGTCCAGACTTAAATGCTTTGTCCGAGATGTGGGAGACATAGATTTAAGCGAATTTACAATGGAACATATATTTAAACTCAAGCAAATTTTATATAAGCGTGAGAACTCAGAAGTATTCATAGGAGTTTGTCTAGCTTGTATTAAAGGGCTATTAAAATATTATCGTGACCAATATTCAATTACACTAAAAATTAATCCAGACCTAATAACAATTCCCAAGCGTCCTCGAAGAGAGGTCGTTTTTTTAACCTCTGAAGAAATTCAAAGATTTAGAGACTCGATAGATATTAATCCAATTTGTGGTTTACGGTTTCGTACACTAACTGAAGTTCTTTTGGGAACTGGTATGCGTATTTCCGAAGCACTCTCCCTAGATAGGACATCAATAGATTTTGAAACAAAAGAAGCATTGGTGATAGGAAAGGGCTCAAAGCAAAGAACTATATTTTTTAATGAAGAATCTATAATGTGGATTAAATTATATTTGGAAAGACGCACTGATAAAAATCCAGCATTGTTTATAACCACTGGCAAAAATCGGTTAACAAACCAAGATAATACTAGATATTTCAAGCGTCAGAGAAAAATTGCTGGGATAAATAAGAAAGTAACTCCACATTGTCTGAGACATTGTTTTGCCAGCCACTTAGCGTTCAACAACTGTCCATTTACAGAAATTAAGACCTTATGTGGCCACGAAAGGCTTGATACAACAATTAAGTACTACATTGGGCTTACTGATAAATCTCGAGCCAAACAAGCTCACGAGCAATATTTAAAATATTAGTGATTTTATAAAATAGCATTGAATTGTGCGTTTCAGAGGATTGACAGATATCCTAGATGCTGTAAAATAGAAGTATTAAATACTTTAACAACAGAAAAAGTTGGAATTCAATACAATGAATTTCTTTAAGAGAAGACTTCAATACAATGAAGCACAACCATAGGTGGTTTATTTTGTGCCTCAACATATTGAAGTTTTTTGTTTTTGGACACGGGATAACCCCGTGTTTTTTGTTTCAAAATGATGTTTTTATTTAGTAGTGAAAAATACAAGCTCTCGAAATGCTTTGAACGATATTTCGATAATGTAAGTGCCAATTTGAAATTGGCGTGGAGTTCAATTAATAAATATATAGAAGTTGCCCCTAGGGTGATTAAAATATTAGAAGATATAGATATCAGAAAGATTGACGCTGACTCTATAACTAAATTAAAAAAAGAGTTAAACCTAAAGGGATTGAGTCCTCCACGAAAAAATCATTATCTCGTTGTCTTGAGAAATTTGTTATCTTTTGTGAAAAATGAGGAGGGAATTGATGTTTATGACTCGGTAAAAATTAAAAAATTTATAGAACCGAGAAAAAAGATAGAGTTCTTAAAAAAAGAAGAAATACAAAGACTATTAGATTCAATTGATGATAGACGTAGTATAACTAGGCTGAGGTTAAAGACTGTAATTCTATGTCTCTTTTCCTGCGGATGTCGGGTGTCTGAGTTGCTATCCCTTAATCACAGAGATATTGATTTTCAAACTGGAGTATTTGAAACTAGGACTAAGGGAGGGAAAATTCAGAAAAAAATATTAAATTCAGTTGCACTTGAATATTTGGGGAAATATTTGGAAAAAAGAGTAGATAATCATGAATGCCTATTTTGCACTCACAATTCCAGTTCTCCAAAAAGGTGGCAAATAAATGATTTGCAAAGAGCACTAAGAAATCAAGGGCGAAAAGTGGGACTCAAAGTCACGCCACATACGCTAAGACGTTCCGCTAGTAGCTATATGTTTCATCAAGGGGTTTCTTTATCTACGGTTCAGCAGTTTTTGGGGCACTCTTCACCTCAGGTCACTGAGCGATATTATTTAGGAGATTCAAGTTTTGCTGAAGTAAAACGAGCACATAGTGAAGTTATGAATATTGATTTTAAGTAAAGAGTAAAAGTCGTAATATCTGTAATCTTCTTTTGTCTAACTAGTGTTGATTACAGGCTAGTTAGTCAAAAGAAATAATCTTGATGAATGAGAAAGAAGAAATAAAATCTAAAATTATGATTGAAGATGAAATTGTTCTGTTAACAACAAGAACTTTGCACGATTTATTTCGTTTTAAAAAGAATGGTGCTGATGCTGTATCCCTATATTGTTTTTATTATTATACGGCGAAATGGCAAAAAACTAATCAAATAAAGGCAACTGACCAGTTTTGCATAAAAGGATTAGGTTGGGGGAGAGACAAGTTCACTGGAGCTAAAAGAATTTTAGAACATACTAATCTTATCCAAAAAATAATGATAAGAAGGAACGGCAAAATAGCACGTTGGTATATAAAGTTAAATTATATTTGGACAACAAAGAAAGCTGAAGAGGTTGAAAGTATGCTAATCAAAAAAGAATGCGATAAAAAGATTAAAAAAATTATAGTAGAAGAAATCAAGAACGCTGAAATCCAACAAGTAGAAAATACAACAATTCCAAAACAACCGACAAATGCTTACAGTGCTAATAAAGAAAACACTTTAAGTGCTAATAAAGAAAACACTTTAAGTATCAATAAGAGTATTGAAGGCATTACTGAAAATAATAGCTTTCAGCCCAGCAAGCTTTGTGAATTTTTTGAAAAAATACTTGGACACGAAATGCCAGATAAAATTATTCCAATATTAAGTAAAGATGGATTAGTTGAAGTTAACCAAAATTTAGAAGCAGGCAAAAGGTTAATTAAAAAATATGGCACAGAAAAAGTGGAGCAATTTATAAAGTTGTTTTTTGATTTAAAAAAAGAAGTTTCTGAAGATAAAAGAAAATATATTCCCGCGGTAGGAAATATGGAAACATTCGAGGAGAAATTAGTTAAAATTCTTGATTTTATCGAGAAGCAGGGAGTTGACCCGCACACAGGCAAGAGATATAAGCAAGGAGGCCCACATACGAGTTGGGAGGAAAGTTTTAAAGGAGAACTTAGAAAAGATAAATGGTAAAATATTTTTTTATTGGATATGTTTATTAGAAAAAGAAAAGTCAAACTCAAGAATGGGGTAATATCTGAAATTTATCAGGCAGTTTTTAGCTACAGACACGAGGGCAAAGTTAAACAAGATGTTGTAGGGTTGGGAAAATATTCTAATCCCAAGAAATACCTTCAGGATTGGGAATTATATTTGGTAAAAATGGATGAAGATTTGAATATTCCATTAGGTAATTATAAAGAAATTCGTTATTCAAAATTGTTTAAAACATCGATTATATTTAAAGTGCCTTTAAGCGTAGCTCAGAAAAAGAGAGCAAATTTGATGAGGAGATATGAAAAGGAAAAGTCGAAATGCACAAAACTGAAAAAGTTGTGCAATAAAATCAAATGACACGACAATTTAGTCAAAGCAAAGAGTAAAGAGTAGTAATAATATAATTTAAACAAGTATGAAAAAACAAAATGAAGTTGAGACACTGGAGGAAAAAATTAGAAACTCAGATGTTAAAATAACTAACCGAAAATTCACCCAAGAATTTATATCCTTGGAACTGGAGAGATATTTTAAAGAAAGATATGAAATATCTGGACGAGGCAAAATAATCGCTATCCTTTGTCGCTTTATGTTTTCAGAAATTGAAAAAGAAGCGAAAGAAATGGCAAAAAAAGATGGCAAGTAATAATCTAAAGATTGATAATGCCACGCTACCCTTCTTAGGGGGTAAAAGAAAAATGAGCGAGAGGATAAGTTCTCATTTTCAAGGTGAGACACTTTGCGATGTTTTCTTCGGAGGAGGAAGCGTGTCATTGAAGGGAAAACAAAAAGGAATGAGAATAATAGCAAATGATATTGCATACAGAAGTAAGATTATTGGCGATGCACTAATTTCAAATAGCACAGTAAAGTTGACTGATGAGGATGTGTATAGCTTGTTTATTCTCTCAGAAAATGATGGTTTTATTGAGAAAAATTATGTGCCTAAAATATTTATTCCCAAGGTGGCAAAAGATTTGGATAATTTTTTAGCCAATGCCAGAAAAAGAGAAAGTCCCAAAAAAGAGTTGCTATTATTGCTCGTAGAAAAATATATTTTATCTTTGAGGCAATACGGAGCTTTTCAGGTTGGTAAATTCGACAACGAGATGATTCTAGAAAAAAGGGAAATCGAACTTTTAGAACTGGCTAGCGAATCGCGAGGTAAAAAAATAAAATACAACTTATCGCATCCATTACCATCACTTCTCAGACTGAAAGAACAAATTAATACTGGAATTTTCAACAATGGAAAGAAAAATGAGATGTATCAAATGGATTGTTTCGATTTTCTGAAGTTAATGAAAGAGAAAGGAGAGAGGATGGATACAATTTATTTTGACAGCCCTTACTATAATTCCACAATGTATTCCAGCCATTACAAAGTGTTGGATGAAATATTGGAAGAAAAAACGGGAGTAAAAATAGATGACAAAGCCTTTAATACCAAAGATGTGTTAGAAAATTTTGAGAAGCTGTTTGCTCTTTCAGAATTTATTCCCAAATGGGTCATAAGTATGGGTTACAATCCTGTGTCTGAAACAGGCGTAAGAGGTGAAGAGTTATTAGCGATAGTTAAAAAGTTCAGAGATGCAGACTTGTATTTTTTAGAGCATACTTGGGCGTTAAATAATATCGCATCCAAGTCAGGCAAAAAACAAGAAGACTGTGTAGAATATTTAATCGTAACAAAATAATATGAGCAAAGAAAAAGTTTATTCAGAAATTATAATGGTAAAAACGACTGAGGTAACCCCCAATAAATACAACCCAAATATTATGGGGGATGAAATATTTGAAAGCTTAATGGAAGATTTTAAGGAAAATGGTTGGATAGGACAACCAGTCATTGTTGCAGAAAATAAAAATGGGAAGTTTGAAATTATAGATGGTTATCATCGTTGGCGAGCTGCAACTTTGCTTAACTTTAAAAAGATTCCTATTATTGTGTTTAATCCGAAAGATGAAGACCATCAAAAAATAGTAACCATAGCCCTTAATTCTAAACGAGGTGAAATGAATTCGTTAAAGCTAGCAAAACTTATAACAGAGCTTAACAATAAATACACGCTGGAAGAGTTATCAAGCAAGCTAGGTTTTGGAGTAGCAGATTTGAAAGATAAGTTATCGCTTACACAGGTAACCGAAGAATTTATGGAAAAAATCAGAAAAGATTCAGTGGAAAGAGAAAAAGAAATACCAGTGATAATAAATTTTGCCGTCTCAAAACAGCAAGGAGAATTCATCAGCGGAGTTCTGGAAAAAATCGAAGGAAAAAACAAAGGTGAGAAATTATACTTATTATGCGACCTTTATTTAAAGCAAAAATAGAAAATGGCAAGATATAAATCAAAATCAAAAACCGCAGTTCGTAATTTTTCAGAAGAAGGATTAAATGCGGTTAAAAGCAATCTTGAAGTGCAAAGAAAACACGGAGCTTTTGAATTTTTCAGAAAAAATGTTGCTCCAGTGCCCAGTTGTAATCAATGCATTTTTTCTTCAGAATGTCCCCAATTTGAAAAAGACCAGAAACATTGCCGGGCTATCTTGGAGCTTCAAGATGAGATTTATGAAGAAATATTTGCTCTGGAGTATATAAAGCCCATAGATAAATATATAATGGACAGATTCGTTAAAAATTACTGCTTCCTCATAATTATTGAACGCTGGGTGGCAAATATCGGCCCTTTCCAAGCCAAAGAATCAGGATTGGACGTGCAGCCCATAATGGCAATGAAAATCAACTATGAGCGTATAGTGCTAAAACAAGCGGATGCATTAGGAATCGGACCTCAGGCAAGAGCGAGACTTAATTTAACCAATGTGCAGTCATTTTGTTTTGCAGAAGCTTTGCAACGAGCCAGTCTGACAAAAAACAAAATGGCCGAGATCATAATTCAAGATGATGAAGATGCAACCGATAACGACGGAGAAACTTATTGAGTATCAAAATAATATATGCGTGTTTTTAGAAGAGCAATATTTTTTGGAAAGTGGCAGAGCGATAGTATTGGAGCCGATTCAGAAAAAAATTCTAAATGATATATTTCAAACCAAAGATAAAAATGGAATTAGGATATATAACGATGCTCTTATTGGAATGATTAAGAAGTCAGGCAAATCCAGTTTGGCTTCGGGCGTAGCTCTATATATGCTTTTTTGCGACCCTATCTTTGACGAGCCAAATGAAATTTATTCTATTGCATCTGACAAAGACCAAGCTTCTATTATTTGGAGTAAAACCAAAAAAGCCATTGAAAGAAATCCGATATTGTTAGACAGCGTAAAAATTTATCGTGATTCAATTGTTGTCCCGTCGACAGGCAATATATATAAGGTTTTGAGTTCAGATAGTTTCTCAGCTCACGGCCTAAACCCGCAGGTAGTTATAGGGGATGAAATATGGAATCAAAAGAATAGAGATTTGTTGGATGCTCTGCAATTTTCTCCAACCAGAAAACAGCCTCTCCGTTTTATCGTTACTTATGCAGGAACTAACACCGTCACTCCCCTTTTTGAACTATATGAAAAAGGATTAAATAAAGAGAACAAGTAAGTTGGATAACCAAAGAATTTATAGAAGAGCGAAGACGAGAACTTCCGCCAGCAGTGTTTCAGAGATTTTGGGAAAATAAATGGACAGCTGGAGAAAATAGTTTTTTTACCAGAGAGGATGTGATGCAATGCCGAGACGAATTTCTTAAACCAAAATTCAAAGGCGAGGAGGGCAACGAATATTATTACGGATGCGACCTTGGCTTAGTTAAAGACCGTACAGTTTCTGTAATACTTCATCAAGACAAAGAATCTGGCGTTGTGATTGTGGATGATATCAGGACGTGGTCAGGGGATAGAAATAATCCAGTAAAAATTGTCGACATTGAAGAAGATATGCTTATCGCTTCCAAAAATTTCCCAAAACTTAATATTATAGTTGACCCATGGAATTTAAAAGGAACAATTGAAAGATTGAAGCGATATTGCAAGATTGAAGAATTTACTTTTACTGGTTCCAATGTGGAGAAGTTAAGTCGTAACTTATATTATTTTATCCATAACGGATTGGTGAAATTTTTTCCGCACAAGCAACTGGAAAGAGAGCTACTATCTTTAAATCTTTTTCAAAAAAGTTACGGTTATCGCTTTGACCATCCCAGCTCGCAGTATTCAGACCACGCTATGGCTCTGTCAGTGGCGTTGATGCAGATATCAGGAGTGAGAAAAATCGAAGCGGGATTCATTATTACTGATGCACCCAGCATTGATAAATTTCAAGAACAGTTAAGAGAAGAAAAAAAGCCTAATTTAGCAAGAGTTAAAAGTAAAGAGAAAATAGAAATTATTAATCCTAAAAATAATTTCCCCACTCTCAGAGAATTAGAAGAGTGGAGGAAATATCAATAACTATGAGCGAATTATTCATAAACATCTATGGCTACAGCGTATCCACACTGGTGATTTATCTAATTTATAGAATGTTCGCATAATGTATGTTATGTATCCTTTTAATTTGAAATAAAATAACAAATATGACCATAAAAATTAAGTTTTTAAATCCAGTGACGCAAGATAAATTTGTGCATAATTTATTAAATGCGAAAAAGAAAAATTCCGAGTATAAACATTTGTATCATAAAATTATCCAAGAGGCTAAAGATACAGTATCGTTTCGCATTAACAATGAAGAAGGTAAAATTATCGTTTCTTGCGAAATCAATTTTTATCCTGATGAGAATTTGGTGGATATCGAATGTCATCCTTGCGATTTTGGAAAATTGCAAACGCTTTTGGTATTTGATTTATTGGAAGCAATTAATGAAAAAGCTGTGGTGAGATTTATTGATAGTAAATTTTATTTTGACAGCGGAATGGATTTTTATATCGTGGTAGATATGAAAAAAGGCTTAGTCTCAAAAATTTCCTCAGATAGAAACAGGTTGCTGGAAGCAAACAATGCTGGAATTACTAGGCGAATTCTAGCCGAAATTGAGGCATTTGACTTAATCTAGCCAAGAGCTATTATGTGTCACAACGAGTAAAGAGACACATATTATGCAAAAATACATAAAACAATATTTGGATTATCTTCGCATAGAAAAAGTCTTAAGCGAAAGAACTATTGAGATTTACACTCGAGACTTATCGGAATTCGTCAAATTCATTAAAAAGTCATCATTTAACAAATTGGCAAGGGCTCACATTCGTGAGTTCCTTTGCTTTTTAGCGGAGAAAAATAACCAGCCAATTACGAGAAGGAGAAAACTTACTTCACTTAAAAATTTCTTTCAATTTTTAGAAAGCGAGAATTTGATAAAGAATAATCCAGTCAAAAATATTGCGATGCCCAAAGTTAAAGAAAAAGAACCGAGTTATTTGACTGAGGCTGAATTAAAAAAACTAATTGGAATTATTAAAAAAGATAAATCCAAGCATCAAAAAAGAAACGAGTTAATAGTAACTATTTTTATTGAAACAGGTATTCGCATTTCAGAACTGGTTAATTTGGATGTATGCGATATTGATGCAAAATCCAAAACAATTATTGTCAAAAGAAAAGGCGGACAGAAACAAAGCATTCCGATAAATGCGAAATTGGCAAGAAAAATTAAGCAGGCATATAAAAATAAGGAGATGGACGAGCCATTGTTTTTTAGCAGTTTCAAAAAGAGAATTACTTTAAAATTGGCTGGAATAACAAAGCCAAATATTTCAGTGCATAGCATACGGCATAGTTTTTGCTCGAGACTGTTAGAGAAGGGTGTAAATTTAAAAACGATTCAGATTCTAGCAGGGCATAAAAATATTTCAACAACTGAAAGATATTTGCATATAGACAAATCAAGACTGAGAAAGGAGGTGAGGCTGGCGGAAATAAACTGATTGACCCAAGTTCTTTTATAAGATAATATTAAATTAATTAAATACCTAGTCCGCTTAAATAACTCAAGCTATTCGCTTGAGGTGTGGTCGTACATAGTAAAGGGCAACCTCGAAAAGTGTATGACCATGTCTTTAAGCGGACTAGGGACAACTGATTAGAGGTTGTCCTTTTGTGTATGTGAAAAATCATATGAATAATAACTGGTCAAAATTAAGTCATCTGCAACTGGGAAAATACGGAGAGTATTTTGCTAAGATGGAATTTACCAAAGCAGGCTTTGATGTTTATACTTCGGAAGTTGATGATAAGGGCATAGATTTTGTGATTAGGAAAAATGATAGTGAACATTATGACGTTCAAGTAAAATCGGTGAGAAATTATAATTATGTGTTTATGCGAAAAGAAGTTTTTCATCTCAAGGAAAATATGCTTTTGGCGTTAATTATTTTTGAAGAAGATGCACTGCCGACATTGTGCCTTGTGCCATCGCTAGAATGGAGTATTATGGAACATAAATTTTTCTGTGATAACGATTACAAAAATAAAAAAAGTAAGCCTGAATGGGGATTAAAATTAAACAAAAATAATGCGAAAGAGTTTAAAGGTATTTATGAATTTAATAAACAAATAAAAACATTTAATTAATTAAAATAAAAAATATGAGTGATGAAATTGAGCAAAAAGAGGGAGGCAAAAAATGTCCATTTTGTGGAGAAAGCATTTTAAATGAGGCACAAAAATGTAAGCATTGCGGAGAATGGTTGGTGGCAGGAGGTCAGCCAGTTAAAAATTCAAAGAATAAGGTGATTGCCTTCGCCCTAGCTTGGATATTAGGAGGCTTTGGAGCACATAAATTTTACTTGGGAAAAACAGGGCAAGGAATCCTATATTTACTTTTCTGTTGGACGATGATTCCTTCAATAATCGCTTTTTTTGAAGGCATAGTGTATTTAACTAAAAACGATATTGATTTTGCGAGATCATACGGTTCCGCTTCAGCATCTAATCCAATAAATAATAATGTAAATAATAAGTCCAATAAATCAGTTTTAGCTTTAGTTGGAATAGTCGTAGTTATATTTGTGGTGTTAATCATTATTATTGGAAATATCACAGGAAGCACCAAAGAAAATAAAGTTGAGACTGTCTCAAAAATAGAAACACCCAAACAAGAAAGTAGCACAGAGATAAAAAATGCCAATGATAAGCAACCCACACAAGAAAATAATGATGTGGCTGATAAAAAAGTCGTGGAGGAGGTTGGTGCTGTAAAAAAGATTGAAAATATCGTAAAGAGTGTCTCAGATAAATCAGAAGTTACTGTATGGGACACTAAAGGTGATTTTGCTAAAGAAACAAGCACGCCTCCATATGAAGTTATAGTAAATGCGGGTAACGGAGACATTGCTAGCTGTTTTTATGCCAAGAGTGTTGCTTATGATATTATGAAAAAGCTTTATACTGATGAAGCGGTTAAAAGCAAAATATCACGAGTATTATTCACTTCTTGGGGGCATCTGAGAACTAGCGTTGGTTCAGAAGACGGAATTAACACTGACTGGGCGACATCGGGGCCAACAAACTTTTGGATAGTTATGATGAAATACAAGCCTTATGAAGATGAAACAGGAACACTTAATCAAAGAACTTGGGGCAAAGAAATAGGGAGTGATTGTAAATAGAAAGTGGCTATCGATTAAAAATTTAAAACAGCCAGCTAAAAACTGGCTGTTTGTGTATAAAAAGAGTAAATGCTATACATTCATATAAATTAGGGCAAATAATCGCACAAAAGCTGCTTAATTTCTTTACTTTAGAGCTAATTAGAAGTATTATAAGGACATATAAATTCAAAATATATTATATAATATGGAAAAAAATAGATTTGGTTCTTCTTTAAATAAACAAGAAGAGCTGTTAAATTTTTTAAAGTCAGATTTACCAGAAGTTTTTTCAGAAGGAAAGGTTGATTGCAAAAAGCTAAAACAGACGCTGGGAGAAGAAGTCGATGACGGTAACGAGCGATATGGTTTGAGTTGGGCTGGTAAAAGTAATTGTTTTAAAGTCATTCAAGAGCAAACCACCGCAACACTGAAATTAGACAAAAATGAATCTAAAAATTTTAATGAAACACAAAATCTTTTCATAGAAGGAGATAATCTTGAAGTTCTCAAGGTTCTTCAACGTTCTTATTATGGGAAAGTAAAAATGATATATATTGACCCACCTTATAATACTGGAAATGATTTTATCTACAATGACAATTTTAGAAAATCTAAAAAAGAAGAATTAGAAGGTGTCGGTGACTTGGATGAAAATGGGAATTTGACCAGAGTGGATGGACTCTCAATTAATCGCAAAGATAGCAATGGACACTTTCACTCCGACTGGCTCAATATGATATATCCAAGATTATTCTTAGCAAGAAATATACTTCGACAAGATGGGGTTATCTTTGTGTCCATTGACGATAATGAAGTTCACAACTTACGGATGATAATGAATGAAATTTTCGGTGAAGAAAATTTTATTGCACAAATTGAATGGCAAAAAAGATATACAAGAAGTAATAACACTGACGGGTTTACTTCAATGATTGAACATATTTTAGTTTATGCTAGAAGTAGTCAGTTTAAACCTAATTTAATGGAGAGAAATAAAGAAGCTGATGCTAGATACTCAAATCCCGACAATGATTTACGAGGTGTGTGGAAAGCTATGCCATTCTTTAGTCAAGCTACACCAGCTCAGAGACCGAACCTTTGCTATAAAATCGTGAATCCTAACACGGGAGAATCCATTGTGCCTAAAAGAAAGGCTTGGAGAAGCGAGAAATCAGTATTTGAAAAATATACCAGCAATAATGTTGTCTGGTGGGGGAAGGATGGGAAAGCGAAGTACCCAAGTATTAAAAGATTTTTATCAGAAGCTAGGGAGGGTATGACTCCTATCAACTTTTGGGATTATAAATTTGCTGGCAGTACGGATACTGCTAATTTTGAAATAAAGGCCATATTTGAAGAAAAAATATTCGATACTCCAAAGCCAACACTATTAATAAAGAGAATGTTAGAGCTATCAACAAATAGCGATGAGGATGATATAATTCTAGATTTTTTTGCAGGCTCTGGAACCACTGCTCATGCAGTGATGATGCAAAACATGCTGGATGAAGGAAATAGAAAATGGATTTGTGTTCAAATTCCAGAGTTATGCGATGAAAACAGTGAAGCATATAAAGCAGGATATAAAACCATTGCTGAAATTGGAAAAGAACGAATCAGAAGGGCTGGAGATAAAATCGAGAAAGATAATAAAAATAAAATTGATTTAATTTTAAAATTTGGCAAGGAAAATTTGAAAATTCAGAAGGGTTATTAAAGGCAATGGAAGAATTTGTTGATAATGTCCAGAAAGGAAGTAAGGAAGAGAATATTTTAGTTGAGTTAATATTAAAAAGTGGATTGGACTTAAACGTGCCGATTGAAGAAAAAGATTTCAATGGGAATAAATATTATTCTCTAGATGGTGGAAAATTGATTATATATCTTGGTAAACAAATAACCAAAGAGTTAGCCCAAGAGATTCAAAAAACTAAGCCAGAAAAATTTGTTTGCCTAGATGGATGTTTTCAAAATAATGACCAACTTAAAACCAATATTTCCCTTCAAATGGAGCAAGAGAAGATTGATTTTAAAGTGATATAAACATGGATGAATGTAAGAGAAAAATAATTGAAAATTCAATACAAGATGCCTTTAGATTAAAAGAACGCTTCTCTGATTTTGAGGTTAATTTTTTAAATCAGTTGCTATTTGCACATCTGGATTTACTTAAAAATTTAGCAAGTATAATTATCGCGATAATCGGCATTGGATATTTATTTGAAAAAATAAGTGTAAATATATTTTCTGTGTTTGGATTTATGTTATCCATGTTTTCTTTGATATTTATTTTTTCTTACATAAAAGAAGTGATTGATAAGCAAGCCAATGGGCTAAAGATTGCTGCAAAAGAGGTGGAGAATAAAACAGACGAGTCAATAGAAAAGGCGGTAGAAGCTTTAAAAAAAGACGATGAGTCAATTCATTTTGATTATGCGGAAATGGAGCTTGCTAAAATTAATGATTTAGATTCTGAGTTGAACTACATAGGAGAGGTTGTTTTGTTTTTATTTTTTGGAATTCTATTTTCCGTTATGGGGATTATCTTGGTAGAAAAGGTTGAAATTGGATTATTGTATCAATTATTAATGCTCGCATTAATCTTGATAGTTTCTTGGCAAATGAGTTTTAAGGAGTGGAGTATCAATTTAATTAAAATATTTTCAAAGAATGTAAAATATCGTAACATTAAAAAATGAAACTACAATTTGATTCCAAACAACAATATCAAATAGATGCTGTAAATTCAGTAACTAGTCTATTCAACGGACAGCCCTTAAATAAGGGAGATTTTGAATTGGAAATAGAAAAGAACAGTGGACAGATGATTATTGATGGTGGATTTGTGGTTGGTAATAATCTGTTATTAAAAGAGGAAGAAATAATTAAAAATCTACATATAGTTCAAGAGCAGAATAAATTAGAAAAAGCTGATGCTGAAAACTTGAATACTAGATTCGGAACTTTCAAATATGGAGAAAGAAGATATGGTGAGTCTTC
This sequence comes from Candidatus Moranbacteria bacterium GW2011_GWF2_35_54, assembly GCA_000990945.1. Lineage (GTDB taxonomy): Bacteria > Patescibacteriota > Minisyncoccia > Moranbacterales > UBA9337 > UBA9337. The sequence continues at coordinate 9,556 of LBQR01000030.1, read as the reverse complement.
GCAAAAACTTAAAGATGGTTTAAACTTCTCAATTGAAATGGAAACAGGAACAGGTAAGACTTATGTTTATCTGAGAACCATTCATGAATTATATAAAAAATATGGTTTTAAAAAATTTATTATTGTTGTGCCTAGTGTGGCTATCAAAGAAGGTGTAATTAAAAATTTAGAGATTACAAAAGAGCATTTTAACATTCTTTATGATAATCCCGAGATGGACTTTTATGTTTATGATCCAAAAAAGCGTGGATTGCTTAAGAACTTTGCCACAACTAATTCTCTCCAAATATTAGTTATTAATATAGATTCATTCGCTAAATTTAGCCAAGAGAAGAAGAAAGGCAATATTATATACCAAAAAAGTGACTGGGGTGTGCCGATAGAATATATCCAAGCAGTGAAACCGATTGTTATCGTGGATGAGCCACAAAATATGGAAACGGAAATCAGAAAGAAAGCCATACTCTTCGTTATTCAGCTACACATAAACATCATTATAATTTAATTTATAAATTAGACCCAGTAAGAGCTTATGATTTGGGATTGGTAAAAAAGATTGAAGTGGATTCGGTTTTAGAGGAAAACAATCAAAATGATCCTTATATAGAGTTGGAATCAGTGGCATCTCAGAAAAATGCTATTTGCGTGAAGCTTAAAATTGATGTGAATGAAAAGACTGGAATTAAAAGAAAAACTGTAACTATCAAAAAATCATCCAGAACCAGAACTGAGTGTGATTTACATAAGCTATCAGGTGAGCGAGAAATATATAAAGATTATATCGTTGACGCAGTAGATATAACAGCTCAGTCAATTACATTTTCCAATGGAAAAACTATTTTTGTAGGTGAAAGTTGGGGAGGATTCAAGGAAGATATAATGAAACTTCAAATAAGGCAGACTATTATTAATCATTTCGAAAAAGAAAAGAAACTTAAAGATAAGGGAATAAAGGTGCTATCATTATTTTTTATTGATAGAGTTGCAAACTACAGAGAGTATGCAGATAGCATAGTTAAAAAGGGAAAAATTGCCGAGTGGTTTGAGGAGATATTTAACGAGGTGAAAGCTAATCCTATTTTTGCGGGCATAACGTTAAATTCAGCTGAGGAAGTGCACGGTGGATATTTTTCGCAAGATAAAAAAGGACAATTAAAAGATACGAAGGGTGATAGCATTTTGGATAATGATACATATTCATTGATTATGAAAGATAAAGAGCGACTATTGTCATCCAAGGAGCCACTTCGCTTTATTTTTTCACATTCCGCTCTTCGTGAGGGATGGGATAATCCTAATGTGTTTCAAATTTGTACGCTCAATGAGACACAAAGTGAAATAAAGAAGCGTCAAGAAATTGGACGAGGACTTAGACTGCCAGTTAACCAAGATGGACAGAGAATATTTGATGACAATATAAATACATTAACAGTTATAGCTAATGAGAAATATGAAGATTTCGCCAAAAAACTTCAAACAGAAATTGAGGATGACTGCAACGTTGAATTTGGCGGAAGAATTAATAATAAAAGAAAAGAGGTAAAAATAAAATTAACTAAGGCATATAAATTGAGTGAAGATTTTAAAGAACTATGGGAGAAAATAAAACAAAAAACTCAATATCAGGTTGAGTATAAGACGGATGACTTAGTCAAAATTGCTGGAAAAGAGCTTTCAAATATTAGCATATCTGCTCCAAAAATAGTGAGTCTTAAAGCAAAAATTGGTATTACGGATGAGGGAGTAACGACGGAGCTAGCCAACGTTAGTGAAAAGAAAATTGAATATGGAAAATATGTAGCTATCCCAGATGTTTTGGGATACATTCAAAATAAAACAAAGCTTACAAAAGATACAATTCTTAAAATAATTAAAGAGTCGGGCAAAGGTAGTGAAATGGATAAAAATCCTCAACAATTCATGGATTACGCAACCATCATTATTAACGAGGCCTTAAAAAAACTGATGATTGATGGTATCAAGTATGAAAAATTAAAAGGAGAAAATAGTTGTTATGCAATGGAGTTATTTGAAAATGAAGAATTAAATAGTTATCTAGATAACGTTGTTAAGGTTCAGAACGAAGAAAAAACTCTCTATAGTCATGTTTTAGTGGATGCCCACTCAAGCGTAGAAACTCAGTTTGCTAAAGATTTAGAAACATTGGAAAAAGTAAAATTCTATTTCAAACTTCCTTATTGGTTTAAAATTCAAACTCCGATTGGTTCATATAATCCAGACTGGGCGATAGTGTTGGAAAATGATAAAAAGATTTATTTCGTGGCGGAAACAAAATCAGGAGGAGAAATCAGAGAAAGTGAAAGTGCTAAGATAAAGTGTGGCAGAAAGCATTTTGAGCAGTTAGATAATGTAAGATTCGAAAGAGTGGAAAAAGTAATTGAAATTATGAGCTAAATTTTTTTTAAAATAGTTTTAACGATAAATATATGTTTGAAGAAAAAGATGTTCAAGCAAAAGTTGTCCCATATGAAGAATATAACAAGAACGAAATAATTAAATGTCCCGTTTGTCCGTGGGTTGGTTTGCCAAAAGATGCGTTAAGAGAAGATTATGATGAAGAATCAACAATTAATTTTGATTTATCTTGCCCGAGATGCGAAAAGATGATTGTGGTTGTCCCATATTCAAAAATTAGTTAGAACGTTTTTTGAAACAAGGTAAATTTTAAGCTTAATAATTTATTTAAGATAGCTTAATGAATAAAGAAGACAATAATAAGTCAGAAATTATCAAAAAAATAGTTGCTCGTAGTGGTAATAATTTTCATTATCAAGTTGTTAATTTTTTACGGGAACTCGGTTGGAGTGTTCTTGTTAGCCCATACTACACTGATAATCTTACTGATAAGCCTAGAGAAATAGACATAATTGCCGAAAAAGCTTTTGATGTGAATACTTGGGGTTCTTCTCAATGGATGGGAACGCTTAATGTACGACTGTTTATTGAATGCAAATATATAAATAACAACAATGTATTTTGGTTTGATGTTATAGATAAACAAAGTGTAATCAGCAGAGTAATGTCGGACACTCCACTTAAAAGTCCTAAAGAAAATACAAACATAGAAAAGCATCATTATATGAAAGTTGAAAAAGTAGCTAAGCTCTTTTCTTCAGATAATGGCAACAGGGAGAACAGCGAAGTTTTCTACAAAGCAATAAACCAAAATCTTAATGCATTAATTTATTATAAGAATAAAGGAAGCTTATCTATAATTCCCAAAAGTGGAAAAACGATTAATGTTATTAGTACTTTAAATTATCCGCTTATTGTGTGTAATTCATTTGAAAATATTTTTGGAATTGATGTCGTTACTAATGATGAGCCGACAGGCGTGCAAGACAATTTTCAGTTGGAAGTAAATTACGCATACTTAAATAATATAAATGGAAACCAATCAGCTATCTCCGAATATTTTTTACTAGACGTTGTTGATTTTAGAAAATTTGATAACTTTCTTGCAATGATTGAAGAAAGTGACATTAAGACAATAAAAGAGGTTATCGCATTTAGTAGACAATAAATAATAAAAATATGTCGAACCAAGTAAAAATTACATCAAAAGGAATAAAATCGGTTCTAAAAAGATATAAGCATCCACAATCAATAGCGGAGTATATTTGGAATGGATTTGATGCGAAAGCTGATTGTGTGGAAATTATATATGATGCAAATGAAATCGGTAATATATCGAGTATGCAAATTAAGGATAATGGATATGGGATTCGGCAGGATTTACTTAAGGACAAATTCGGCCCATTCTTTGAGTCAGAAAAATTAAGTGATTCTGGAGAAAGCAAAAATCATTCGGCAATACACGGAAAAAATGGAGTTGGCAGGCTAACATTTTTTACTTTTGCCTCTAGTGCCAACTGGGAAACGACATTTCGGAAAGACGAGAAGTTATATAGATATAATGTAGAAATAAGAAAAGAATCTCTTCAGAGCTACACACAATCTAAATCAGAAGCTAAAGTTTTTGATGGAAAAAACACTGGCACAGTTGTGACTTTTAAAGGAGTAAATGAGATAAATGAAGGTACCTTTAAGGGAGTTCTAAGTTTTTTGAAAAGTGAATTTGGGTGGTTTCTAGAATTAAATAAGCACAAAGATTACAATATTAAAATTAATGGAGAGTTATTGAAATATTCAGACATAATTGGAGAACAAGAAAGTGCGGAATTCATCCATAGGGAAACAGGTACAAAATTTAATATATCGTATATACGATGGCAACAAGAAATCAATAAAGAATTTTCTAAGTATTATTATAAAAATTCTAAAAAAGATGAAGTATGGAAAGATTATACCACTTTGAATAAAAAGGGAGATCATTTCTATCATAGTGTCTTCATCCAGAGTGATTATTTTGACAATTTTAATTTTGTTAGCGATGAAAATAGTAAACAGCCGGCGATGATAGGAGGAAAAAAATCCGATGAACAGTTTAAATATCTGCAATCAGAATTAGCTAATTATTTGAGAAAGAAGAGAAAGCCGTTTCTTAAAGAATATTCAAATAAATTGGTGGAAGAATACGAAAAAGAAGGGGTATTCCCAGAATTCAAGGAAAATGAGTGGGATAAAATTAAAAAAAATGAACTGACGGATGTCATCAGGGGTCTTTATGAAACTCAGCCAAAAATATTCAGTTCATTAAATATTGAACAAAAGAAAACATTTGTGGGTTTTTTAAATTTATTACTTGATTCTGATGAAAGGGAAAGGGTTATTTTTATTATAGGAAAAATTGTGGATTTGGATGAGATTGAAAGAAAAGAACTTGCTGAATTATTGAAAAGCACTCAATTATCAAAAATTATAAAAACAATAAGTCTTATAAAAGATAGGTATAAAATAATTAGTCAATTAAAAGAACTTGTTTTCAATAAGGAAATTAATGCAAATGAGAAAGACCATATACAAAAAATTATCGAATGCCATTATTGGATTTTCGGAGAGCAATATTATTTAATTTCTGCAGCTGAGCCAAAATTTGAAGAAGTGTTGAGGAGATTTAATTATTTATTAAGGGGCAAAGATAAAAAAACAAAAATTAATCATAAGGATAAAAATAGGGAAATGGATATATTTATCTGTAAGCAAAATAAAATGGTTGATACAGTTGAAAATATAGTTGTTGAATTAAAGCATCCAAAGGTAAAGCTAGGCGATGCGGAATTAAATCAGGTAAAAAAATATCTAGATGTTATTAATAAGCAAGATGAATTTAATGGAGATAATTCTTTCTGGAATTTTTATTTAGTGGGGAATAGTTTTGATACTTCAGGTAGAATTGAAGCAGAATTGGAAAATTCTAAGTCACACGGAGAAAGATTTTTAGTTTTTAAAACTAATAATTACAAAATATATGTAAAAAAATGGAGTGAAATTTTTACAGAACTAGAGTGTAGGTATAAATATTTAGAAGATAAGCTCGAGGTAGAAAAGGGCGAGCTTATAAAAACATATAGCAGTGCTGATGAGATTATCAAACTTGCTGAGAAAAATACCGCTAGAATGAAGGAAATTTCTTGGGATAAGAAAAAAGAAAAGAAGGAAATGGTGCAGGTAAGTAGCTAATCTGATTTATTTTCACACGAAAGCAGTGTTGGATAAACAACGAAAAATGACTTATACGTTCTCTTAAATTAATAAAAAATAAAAATGGTAAAAAATAAAAAACATTCTCCATTAAAAAACAGACCTTTGCGTAGCTCAGGTCAGTCACTGGATGAAAAAATATCATATATTTTTATAATATTCGTATTTTTTATTGTTGCATTGATTGAATGGACGGATAAAATTTTTAACAAACCCCCAAGTCCAATAATCTGGACTGTTATTGCAGTGGTTGCTTCAGTGTATTTTATGACAAAGATCATAAAGCTTTGGACAAGATTTAAAAATATTAAATTAGGAAGAGAGGGAGAAAAAATAGTTGGTCAAAGCTTGGAGAAACTAAGAGAGATGGGGTACGAAGTATTTCATGACACGGTTGTTGGTGAAATATTTAATATCGACCATGTAATTATTGGTCCCGCAGGAGTATTTACAATAGAAACAAAAACCAGAAGTAAGCTTGACGGAGTTCAGAAGATTAAACGCAATGGTAATTATATGATAATTGACGGACTGGGTATTGATAGAAAAACAATATTTCAGTCAAAATTACAGGCACATTGGCTCGAAGATTTTATATCAAGTTCAATTGGCTTAAAAATAGCCGTAAAGCCAGTAGTTATTTTCCCAGATTGGTTTGTTGAACCACAACCGAGAGGAGCCGATGTTTGGATTCTAAACCAAAAAGCATTGCCATCATTTTTAAAAAATGAAGGGGTTGTAATTGATGAAGATAAAATAAATTTAATATCCGCTCAAATTGAAAAATATAATAGAGATGCTAAATAAGATGAATATAAATCTTACCGACGAACAACTAAAAGAATTTAAAGAGCTTTATAAAAAAGAATTTGGAGAAAATATCTCCGATGAATACGCAATTAAAATAGTGAGCCAATTTGTGGATTTGTTAGAGGTCGTGTATAAAAAGTAAAACAGCATGGTATTTTATGAAAGAAATTTTTTGTAATAAATGTGATGCAAAAGTGACTAATGAAAATTTAGCCTGCTCAGTGTGTGGAAATGAAGGTAAATTGTATAAAATAACATTAACAGATACTGTAAAAACAACTGAAAGTTTTGCAATAAGGCAAAAGGTTAAGGGATTTAAGAAATTTATGGTTGAATTTATTTCAAGACATAAATCAAGTGGTAATTTGGAAAAACATCCTGAGGGTGTAATTGAGGAGAGACGAATTGATAAGGAGAAGAACACATATTTTCAGAAAGTAATTGATAAAAAAACTGGTGAAGTTACTCACTTGGAGGATATATCACTAAAAACTCATAGATAATTTAAAAAACAGAATGGAGATAACTACGGATGCTTACTTTTAAGTCAACCAGAAAAAAATGCCTAAATATATTGAAAATAAGGAGAATGATTTTGAGATAAAAAGCGAGGTCGTAAAAGATTTGATTAAGAATTTCAATAGTATCACATTTCCTGTCGCAATATTGCAGAATCTTTCTGAGACAATCAAGAGAAATGCTGATGCAATAAAGATGGCAAGTAAGATATTTGATGAGCAAAGAACTGTAATAACTAATTTTGTGAATGGTTTTAACCAATATTTTGCTAAGATTAAGGAGCTTCAAGATTTCACAGAAGAAGTTGCAAAAGCTTTTAAATATAAAAAACAAAGGAGAGATGTTATTTTAAAATCTGGCTGGTGGCTTACTCCGTCTATAATGCGAATTCCGGCAGGTCTATTAACCCAAGCTTTCACTGATTACGATAAAGTAGGTAAAATTGCAATAACTCGTTTGTTTGTTTCGGTTTATGAGGGAAAAAAATGTCGTTATTTAGTTGAGGTTATTAGAGAATGGCAAAAAAATAAATATTTCAGACCTTGGGAATCTCATTTAGAACAAGCTTTAAATGCTCATATTAAAGGTGAATATAATTTATCAATCCCAGTCTTATTGCTGGTTGCAGAGGGGATAGCTAAAAATTATTGTAAAGATAAAAAAATCTCTTTTAACTGGGCTAAGGGTAATGATAAGATAACGAAAGCATTAGAAAAAGCTGGTTATGATGATGAGGAAATTGAAAAGAATTTATATATGTTAGAAATTGATTTATTTTTTGCATCTATAGATGACAAAATATATCAAAATACAAGTTTATTAAAAAAGACCAGAGGTTTTCGCTATATTCTAAATAGGCATGCTGTTTTGCACGGAATAACTAGTGAGTATGGAACAAGGAAGAATTCGTTACAGGGATTTATGTTATTAGATGTTTTAAGTTTATTGAAATAAATCTAAGAGATAATCCAAACCAGATGTTTTGGTTAATAAAATAAATAAAGATAAAAAAATATGAATAAAGTAGAAATTTGTAAAAAATTAGAAAGAACGGCTGTAAAAATAGCTTTATTTAGCGGTGACCAACTACAGGGAACTGGCACGGGGGTGATTATAAAAAATAACGGTGTTGTATTAACCGCAAATCACGTCATAAGCGATTTTTGTAAAATTGCTAATCCTAAAATAATTATTATTACAAAGGATAAAAATGATAAAGTATTACATTTAGAATATTTGCCAGTGCTTTATAATGTTTCTTTTGATGCGAATATGCCAGAAAGTTTTAACTCTTTAAATATTGATTTGGCTATATTGAAACCGAAAGAAGTCGTTGATTTTGGTGACGATTATATTTCATTAGAAGACAATCTTATGCCAGTCGGAGAAGATATTATTATGGCTGGATTTCCAGATGAGATAAGGCTTCCACTTGATGTGGATTCAAAATTTAATTTTGATAATCCAGAGATGCTTGAAAAGAGGAAAGAAATTGGACAAGCACTTGATTTCTTTATGGCATTAAGAATGGCTAAAAGCGGTATGGTGGGTGCCACACATAAGATTATCATAAACGGAAATTTTAATTCTAAATCAATAAATGTTGAAGGTGCTTCTTATTGGATAGATAACGCTTCAACTTTTGGTGCAAGTGGTGGGCCTGTGGTTAATTATGAAGGCAGACTTGTCGGAATAATATGTCAAAAGGCTCTTACGAAACTCCCTCCGTATTCAGAAATAAATATTCCTTCGGGCTCCACAATGGCTTTATCGCATAAACTTATTACTTGGGGAATGTATTTGTGCGACTTATAATGAAAGTGCGTAACTAATTTGACTTATTTTCACACGAAGGTAATATTAAGCAAATGAAAACAGAACTCATATCTATAAAAGGTGATATAACAAAAATAGAAGTTGACGCTATCGTGAATTCTGCTAATCGCAGGTTACTTGGCGGTGGCGGTGTTGATGGCGTGATTCATCGAGTAGCAGGTGAAGAACTTTATAAAGAATGCCTAACATTAAACGGTTGCATGGAGGGTGAGGCTAAAATTACCAAGGGATACAATCTGCCAGCCAAATGGGTTATTCATACCGTGGGACCTATTTATGGAAATGAAAATGGGAGAGAAGCGGATATGCTCCGAAGTTGTTATACAATGAGTCTATATTTAGCTGTCGATAATGGAGTAAAGACAATTTCTTTTCCAAATATTTCTACTGGAGTATATGGTTATCCGATTGATGAAGCTTCATTAATTGCAGTGCAGGCTGTTAAAGATTTTCTCGAGGAAGAGGAGCATCAAATTGAGAGAGTATATTTTGTCTGTTTTTCAGATGATGACCATAAAATATATAAAAATCTTTTAAATTAGCAATGAAAAATCTCAAAGACCATATCTATTACAGTGAGCTTTACGATAGATTCACTATCGAGGAGTGTCAGGAGTTGGAAAAAAGCGATGGTCTTACTTCGCTAGATCATAAAGATAAGGCTGTGGCTAAAATAAAAAAAGACTTTTTTGATAAATGTGTTGCTCCAGTTGCAATATATTTTATGAAGGGTGAGCGGTATTGCGATAAAGAAAAAACTATTCAA
>LBQR01000029.1 GCA_000990945.1 Candidatus Moranbacteria bacterium GW2011_GWF2_35_54 | reverse complement strand
AGGATCATGCTCGGGATTAAGAAAAACCAATATTCTATTTAATCGATAGGGCGCCACGGCAATTAGTCCTGCCAATATAACACTTCCGCCCAAAAAAATTCCCCAAATATGCGATAGATTAGCGCCTGAAATAAAAAACATCACCACTGAAATTAAAATAACTACCGCCAATGTTCCCGTATCTGGTTGCTTGATAATTAGGAAACTCATCACCGCCAAAATTCCCAAAAACGGAAGCATCCCTTCATAAATATCCCGCACTCCTTCTTTTCCTTTGCTGGTTAACCAAGCAGCTAAATATAAAATTATAGAAAGCTTAGCCATTTCTGAAGGTTGAAAAGAAATCGGCCCCAAATTTATCCAACGGCTGGCTCCATAAATATTTTTTCCTATCTGCGGAATAAAAACTAAAATCAAAGCTACTATTGAAATAATAAAAAAAGGTACAGCAAACTTTCTCCAGAAATGATAATCGATGCGACTAAAAATATACAGCACTAAAATCCCGGGCAAGAACCCATATATGAATTGATGCGATAAAAAATAATTTGGATCATTAAATCTAGTCTGAGAATACAAGACACTGGCGCTAGAAATCATCATCAAGCCAAAAACAGATAACATTAATATTATCGATAATAAAGTTTTGTCTATTTGTTTTGTTTCTTTTTTACCCAATTTTTTATAATTTTGAATTACGAATTTTGAATTTCGATTCAAATCTTAATGTTTTAACTTTTATTTTTTAATTTTAAATATTTTAAAATTTAGATTTTACCTGCCTGCCGGCAGGCAGGTTTGACATTTGTAATTTGGACTTTGAAATTTACGCGCTAGCGTTTTCCTTTCTCCATTTCTCAATCTCTTTATGATTACCGCTAAGTAATACTTCTGGAACTTTCCAGCCGTTAAACTCTTCCGGCTTGGTGTAATGAGGATACTCCTTGGAGAATTTTGAATTATTTCCTTCCGTCTGTGAACTGTTGACTGTGAGCTGTGAACTATTCCCCGAACTGTCAACTGCGAACTCTGAACTATTCTGATCTTCTTTTGTCTGCGAACTGTTGACCAGTAACTCTGAACTATTCTGATCTTCTTTTGTCTGTGAACTGTTGACCAGTAACTCTGAGCTATTCCGATCTTCTTTTGTCTGTGAACTGTTGACCAGTAACTCTGAGCTATTCCGATCTTCTTTTGTCTGCGAACTGTTGACCAGTAACTCTGAACTAATGTTAAAGCTTTCTTCTGCCAATGATTCTTTATTCCCCAAAACTTCCGGCAAGAGTCGACTAACTGAATCTACTAGCACCATTGCAGGAATTTCTCCACCAGTTAAAACATATTCTCCAATAGAAAATTCTTCATCAATAATATGCTCTGCTACTCGCTCATCTACTCCCTCATAACGTCCGCAAATCATAATTAAATTTTCATATTTAGACAATCTTTGTGCGTCGCTTTGAGTATATTTTTTTCCCTTGGCCGAAAATAAAAGGGGGAGATGCCTGAAAGGCAGAGGGGGTGTTTTGTAATTTGTAATTTGGAATTTGAGATTTTAAAAATTGAACGCATCTCCAAATTGGTTCAATTTTTAATACCATCCCCGCCCCTCCGCCATAAGGAGTATCATCTACGGTTTGATGTTTATCCGTAGTGTAATCTCTTAAATTATGAATATTTATTTGGATTAAATTTTTCTTTTGCGCCCGCCCCAAGATAGACTCATTAAAATATGAATCAAAGATTTTAGGAAAAATTGTGATAATATCAAATTTCATAAATTATTCATAGAACATAAAACATGGAGCATATAGCATACAACATAAAACAAACAATATATAAATTGTACATATGCTTCATGTTATGTGTTTTATGTATTTTATCTTACCATTTTTTATCAAATTTAAAAAGGAGCTATCGAAATTTCGACAAGCTCCTTTTTCGAGACACGCATTGCGCATCTCTTTTATTTCCGACAAGCTCTGGGGGGCGTTTTCCCAACTTGCTCATCGAAACTCACAATCCCTTTTTTGCCAAAAAATGGGGAGACTTCCATCAGGTATGATCTACCCACCTTATACAAATGAGCATCGTTTACATGCAGATAAAATCCATCTTCAAACTGCATGAAATGAGCAAACTTCCCGCGATCTTCATACCTTTCCAGCGTCAGGCATCTCGTTTCAAAGCTTTCAGCGATTTCTTTGTCGCTGGGATACCCGATCCCAGTATAGGCGCTAAACGCTCCCAGGGGACCGTTTTTCCCGCAACCGCTGGAAATTACCGCGAGAAATAAACAAATGAAAATTCGAGATACTGCTGAAAACATGGACTTTTTCATATTCATCACCTATATTGTTGAGTTTAAATTAAATAACGCTCCAAAATTCCATAACTTTACATCATACACCAAAAACGCTATTTTGTCAATATTTTAAACCCCAAAAAAACCAAAAAAAACTCCCTCAAAATTAGAGGGAGTATTTATGTCATACACACATTTGTAGTTCCTAAATTCTCAAATTCCTGACTTCTCAAATCTTAGTTATTGCTAATCTCTTTAATATAATATCCACGATGGTTTTTGGCCTTGAAATAATTTTTGATTAAAATATCCGCCAGAAGTCCGGAGATAAAAAGTTGTACTCCCACCAAGACAAACATTACTCCAATTATCGGCCAAATTCTTTCTTGCAAAGATGCCCCTAGAAAAACTTTTTCCACAAACATCCAAGCCAAAATTCCTCCTCCTAATATCGATAGGATCATTCCGCTAGCGCCAAAAAGATGCAATGGCCGAGCCGCAAATCTTCGCCAAAACCAAATTGAAACCATATCCACAAATCCCTTAAAAGCTCTCTTCCAATTATATTTAGTCACTCCATGAATTCGGTGATGGTGAGAGACTTTTACTTCCGCCACTTTAAATCCATCCATTTCCAAAAGAGCCGGGATGAAACGATGCATCTCTCCAAAAAGCTCCAGATCATTGAAGCATTCCCGCTTATAAGCTTTGAGGCTGCAACCGCTATCATGGATATTATCTTCAATAAGAATTTTGCGAAGAAGATTGGCCCCTCGAGAAAATATTTTTTTGCTCAGTGAATCTTTGCGTTTGTGCCGCCAACCACTAACCACATCATATCCCTCTTCTATTTTTTCCAATAACTTGCCCATATCAGCCGGGTCGTTTTGCAAATCTCCATCCATCGTTATTATCACTTCGCCCTTAGCCTCTTGAAAGCCAGCATCAAAGGCAGCCGTTTGTCCATAATTTTTGCGAAATTTAATCAATTTTAGGGGGCTAAGTTTTTCGCACATCTCTGCTGTTCTGTCCTTAGAACCATCGTCAATAAAAATTATTTCAAAACTTTTTCCTAACTTTTGGCATTCTTCAAAAATTCGGCTATGCAGTTCTTTAACATTTCCTTCTTCATTATAAATCGGGACCACTACTGAAATTTTTATTTTATTTTCTTGATTAACTTCTTGCATATTCTTTATTAAATTCTAATAGTTAAAACTACTGCGAAACCTGCACATAGACTGCATTACAATTTTAAAATTCTTCCATTCTTAAATTCATACATTCCTATATTCTCAAATTCCTACATTTCTACATTCTCAAATTCCTAATCTAAATTGTTATACCGACAATATATTTGAAAAATAAAGACAAAATAAAACTCAAAAAGTAACCCAAAGGAGCGGAAAGAAAAAATATGAAAAATAATAAAACAATAAATCCGTATTGCTCCATAGCCATTTTTTTCTGTTCGCTTATATTGGTAAAAGCAAACAATAATTTAGAACCGTCTAGCGGCGGAATAGGAATCAGATTAAAAACTGCCAGAAAAACATTAATAGTCAAAATCATCACAAACAACCAAAAAAATATAGCCGCAAACGATCCTGAAAGAAGAATGCCTAGCTCATTAAAATTAAACATATTACTAGCTATGTCCAACTTGCTCGAATAACTAAGCGGGATAAACTTGGCGCCAATAGCAAAAATTATTGCAGTTATTATGTTGGAAGCTGGTCCTGCCAACGCCACCCAGGCTGGTCCTTTTTTTTGATCTCTCAGATTATAAGGATTATAGGGCACCGGCTTGGCCCAGCCGAAACCGAAATTAAAAGTTATTATCATAAAAAATGGCACGATAAATGATCCCCATAAATCAAAATGATTAATTGGATTTAGTGTCAATCTGCCCGCATATTTAGCTGTCGGGTCGCCTAACTTAAGCGCCATCACTCCATGCGCCACTTCATGGATAACCACTGACATTATTAATATTGCTACTTGGAATATAATTAATATAACTTCTCCAGACATAAAAAGCGTGTCATTCCGAGTGAAGAATCTAATCTTAGATCTTTGCGCCACCGCTAAAGCTATAGCGACACGCGGTCGACTTCATTTCTCCGCCAGCTGGCGGATCAATTCCGCTCAAGATGACCAATGTTATAGAATAAATTTAGTTAATTTAGTTTTATTTAATTTCTCTTTACAAAATACATCTATTATGATAATCTAAATCTTGTAAATAAGCAAACTAATTTAAGGACATAAATCATCCAAATACTGCCGGTGGTTAATATTTGTTCTGTAACATACTTATGAGTAGAACTTGTGAAATTTGTGCTAGAGGAACCGCTACTGGACATTCCAGAAGTCATTCTAATATTGCGACTAAGCGAAAATTTAAAGTTAATATTCAACAAAAGAAAATTGACGGACAAAAGAAAAAAGTCTGTACCAGATGTATCCGTACTATGAATAAAGCTTAAATTTAAAAATACTTTATAATAAAACAAAACCTCTGATAAATTCCAGAGGTTTTATTTTTTAAGCTAAAAGCTATAGCCTACAAGCTATAAACTATTTTTAAACCTGTCGGTCGCGACTGACGGGTTTAAAATTTTTCTATCTCTTTCATAAATTCAATCAGTAAATCTTTTTCATCCACCTTCTTTATAATCTCTCCTTTTTTCACAATTAATCCCACGCCTGCGCCCCCTACTATTGCTAAATCGGCTTCCCTAGCTTCTCCTGGACCATTTACTACGCAACCCATCACCGCCACGCGAATATCTTTTTCTTTGCCCGCTAGCAGTCTCTCTACTTCATTGGCTAATTTTATTATATCAATTTGAGTTCTTCCACAAGTTGGACAGCTCGTTACCGAAATGCCTCTTTTCCTCAGTCCCAAAGATTTAAGAATTTCCCAAGCCACTTTTATTTCTTCGACTGGATCAGCGGTTAGAGAAACTCTGATAGTATCGCCAATTCCATCGTATAATATTATTCCAAATCCTACTGCAGAAACAACAGTTCCTCTAAAAATTGTTCCAGCCTCAGTTATGCCGATATGCAAGGGGTAGTCTACTTTTTTAGAAAGTAACCGATAGGCCTCAACTGTTCTCTCGACATCGTTAGCTTTAAGAGAAATAGCGATATCAAAAAAATCATTTTCTTCCAATAATTTAATATTTTCCATCGCTGATTCAACCATTCCCTCGGGAGTAACCTCTCCATTATATTTTTCCAAGATACTCTTTTCTATCGCGCCGCCGTTAATTCCAATTCTAATAGGAATATTTTTTTCTTTGCAAGCCACCACCAACATTTTAATTTTTTCCTTGCTTCCGATATTGGCTGGATTAATTCTCAGTTTATCAATTCCTTGATTGATAGCTTCTAACGCATACTCAGCCGAAAAATGGATATCGGCCACAATCGGAATATTGATTTGCTTCTTTATTTCTCCAATTGCCCTGGCCGCCTCCATATCAGGCACCGCTACTCGGATGATTTCACACCCCGCTTGAATAAGTTTTTTAATTTGAGCCACAGTCGCCTCGACATCGCGGGTATCGGTATTACACATCGATTGAATAGCCACTGGAGCATCTCCCCCGATAAAAACATTACCTACTTTTATTTTTCTAGTTTTTTTTCTTTTTATCATATAATTTTAAAGATAATTTTTTAAATCTATATTTCTCGCTGTGTCATATAGTCTGCCAAAGCCAAAAGTGTTTTTTCACTTTCTTTATTAAAACCAATGTTGTGCAAAGCCTCTTTGCCTTCTTTGATTAATTTTTGAGCTAAAATATTAGAATAATCCAAAGCCTCTGTTTCACGAATAATTTTTCTAAATTCTTCTATTTCAACTTCACTAATATCTTTCTTGCCCAATAATCTATTTAAAACTTCTTTTTGTTTTTTGCTGGCATTTTTTAAAGCCCGCACTACTAAAATAGTCTGCTTGCCTTCTCGAATATCAGAACCCACCGGTTTGCCTATTTTTTTCTCATTGCCAAAAATTCCCAATATATCATCCTGAATTTGAAAAGCAATTCCCACTGGCACAGCAAACTCACTAATTTTATTTAATAATTTGTCGCTCGCTCCGCCCAAAATAGCGCCCAGATGCAATGGTCCTTCAATTGTATATTTAGCTGTTTTATTTTTATACATATCAAGAACTTCTTTTTCACTGGCCATTCGCTTGTGTTCGATAAAAACATCCTGCGCCTCTCCTACCGCTACTCGCGCTATAATACTTTGCAATTGATCCAGGGCTTTTATTACCAATTCAGCATTAAATTTAGATTTAAAAAGCACTTGATTTCCCAATGCACATACTATATCCCCCACTACAATGCCCATCGAATTTCCAAAATGCACAGAATCTCTTTTCTCTTTAGCAATAATTTTTCCTATTTTATTATATCTAGAATGAATTGTCTCTACGCCATGCCGCTTGGAATCATTGTCTATGATGTCATCATGAATTAATAAAAACATATGGATTAGCTCAATACTAATTGATGTTTTAATTATCTCTTTCCTATTTTGACCGCCCACGCCCAAATAACTCCAATACATCAAGGCTGGTCGAAGTCTTTTGCCTCCCGATAAAGTTATTTTTTTTACTTGTTTCAAAGCCTCCGTAGTAATAAAATTATTTTCCTTGGAATCTTTTATGTTTTTATCAAAAAATACCTTTAATTCAGGATTAACTTTATCTTGAAACTTTTTTAATTCTTCTTTAATATCCATATTTAGAGACTTCTTATACCAAATAAAACTAAATCGAGCGGAATTGATCCGCCAGCTGGCGGAGAAATGAAGTCGACCGCGTGTCGCTATAGCTTTAGCGGTGGCGCAAAGATCTAAGATTAGATTCCTCGATTCCGTTCATCCTCCTTAGGGTCGGACTCACTTCACTCGGAATGACATACTAGCAGTATTTAAGTTGATTTGGTATTATCTAATTATCCAATTTAATTTTCTATATAAAGCTTACCTCGAAAAATACCAATTGTAAACCTCGTTGGTCACAGGCACAGCGTTAAACCCACTCTCTTCTTGCCCTTCAACCAAAACTACCATTACGATTTCCGGATTTTCATAAGGAGCAAAAGATACAAACCAACCATGCGCCTTTTTTTCATTACCAAACTGAGCTGTTCCGGTTTTTCCCGCTACTGCTACTGGCAAGGTCTTAAGCATTTGCGCAGTTCCTTCTGTTACTGTCATGCGCATACCCTCCCTAACTGTTTTTAAAATATCCGCATTAATAAACCCACTTCTTATCACTTCTGATTTATTATAAATAGTTTTATCCAATTTCTGGATTTGAGAAACTAACCTCGGACGATAAAGTGTGCCTCCGTTAGCCACTACAGATACACTGTTGGCAATTTGAAGTGGAGTGGCGGTTATATACCCCTGTCCGATAGAAGCATGGTAAGTATTGCCAATATACCACTTTTCATTAAACGTCTCTTCCTTCCATTTTTCCGTCGGCAAAAATCCATTTGCTTCTCCTGGCAAATCAATACCCGACATTTCTCCATAGCCAAACAAATTGGCATATTTTTTTATCTTATCCACCCCCATTCCGCGAATAGATCCATAGCCTCCACCCACTGAATAAAAAAATACATCGCTTGAAACAGCCAAGGCTTTTTTTACATCCGTAAATCCATGTGCTTTCCAATCTCCAAAAAACCAATTCCCTACACTAATTCCTCCTTTGCTTTCTATCTGGGTGCTGGGACTTATCACGCCTTCTGTAAGTGCTGCCGAAGCCATCACTGGTTTAAGCGTCGAACCAGGAGCATATTCTCCAGCAATTGCCCTGTTGAACATCGGCTTGTTTTCATTATTCAAAATATTTGCATAATCTTCATTGGAAATACCTTTGGCAAATAAATTGTTATCAAAACTGGGAACACTCACCATAGCCAAAACTGCCCCGCTTCGAGGATCCAGTGCTACCGCGGCTCCGGCTTTTAAATTTTCTTTTTCCAAAACACCAGTTAAGCTATCAAATATTTTTTTTTGCAATTGGCTGTCAATATTAAGCACCAAATCGCTTCCGGACTCTGGGTTAATTACCCCCAATTCTCTGGCTACGTGCCCCATGGAGTCCACCTCTACATTAATTTTTCCAGGAGTCCCCCGTAAATCTTTTTCATAATACTTTTCCAAGCCTCTCTTGCCGATTGAATCTGTGATCAAATAATCAGGATTTTCTGCCAACTCTTCTTTTTTTATCTTTCCTTCATAACCGATAACATTAGAAAAAATTAAACTATCCGAATAATCTCTAATCGCCGTCTTGGTGACTTGAACGCCAGGAAGTTTTTCATAGCTTTCCATCGCCAGCATAGCTTCTTTTTGATTAATATTTTTCAAAAGCAAAACAAAATTATCTTCCTTGTTTTTACTTTTTAGATTTAACAAAAGCTCCTCATATCTGTTGGGAAATATTTTCTTGATTTTTTCCAAAGCTTCTGGAGAAAATTCATCCACAATTAAATCCAAACTTGGAATATTATACACCAAAGCATTGCCTGATCGATCAAATATTTTTCCGCGCGGAGCTTTTATATAAGAAACGCGCAATCTATTTTCTTTTGCCACCGCCCGATAATAATCTCCCTTGGCAACGGCCAAAAAGACTGTCCGGCCAAAGAGGAATATCATGGCCAGAAGTATGGCAAACCAAAAAACATTTAAAAGATTTTTATTGAATGGCACTTCTATTCTGCCCACCTCCCTGCCACTTAACAAAACTGAATCCGCAATTTCATCAATCTCTTTGGAAACTTTTAATTTGTATTTCTTATTATAAAAATTCATATTAAACAGCAATTAACCCATAATAATATTAACATAATTGAGCAACAGATTATTGTTTTTGCTTTAAACCTGGAAGTTACCGCAAATCTACAAATCTGCTACAAATTTACAAATATCCAAAAACAAGCATATTTTCACATTTGTAGATTTGTAATGGATTTGTAAATTTGTGGGAGAATAATCAAAAAGATATATTGAGCTTGCTATCGCTTCTGGCAATATGCTTTTCTATTTTATTTATGAAAGTATAAATTCCATAAAAACAAACTCCCGCAAAAATATTTGCCCCGATAAAGTTTTCCCAGCTTATAAAATAACTTTTTGCGCCATAAATTAAAATTTCTTTGGAAAAACTAAGCTCTCCGATCAGAAGATTCAAAAAACTTCCCATAAAACTTCCCAGTAAGATAAAAACGGCTACCAGCAGAAAGCCAGACAATTTTCTCTCAATTATAAAACTTTTTGAAGCAAAACTGATTAAATACGCAAAAATAATAAAAAACAAAATATTGAAACCGATTCTTTCTGCAAAAAATACGTCATTAAAAAAGCCCAGTAAAAAAATCCACATCCACATTTTTTCAAAACCGCTGATAACTATCCAGCTAACCAAAGTTAGAATTGATAAGTTAATTAAGTTATTTTTTAAAAAAATTAAATCCAAAAAATTTATTTGAATAAAAATAACTGTAAAAATCACAAAAATTCTTAATAAAAATTTATTCATCAGTGGCTAGTATTTTTAATTACAAAAACGAATCTTAATTTAAAAAAATCTACCGGCAAAGATATGACCGCCTTTTGGAATAAATCATTTTGCGCTGAATTGATTTCTCTTATCTCTCCTACCAAAAGTCCCCTGGGAACATCTTGACTGATATCCGAGGTAATTACCCGATCTCCAATTTTTAAACTATCTGTCTGCAAGACTAAATCCATAATCAGCCCCAGTCCATAATCTCCTTTGGCTACTCCCACAGCGCCCGTTTCGACAGTCTCAACATTGATATTCATCAACTTTTCTGTAATGAAAACTACGCGTGCAGTTGAGTCAAAAACTTCTTCAATCTTTCCGACTAAAATTCCATCTGCCACAATCACTGACATGCCCTTTTCTATTCCATTTTTCCTGCCTTTATCAATTAATATCCAGCTGTCATTGTTGTAAATATCCTTCCCGATAATGCGCGCTGGCTCCAAATCGAATTCTTCCCGCGATGAAATTTTTAATTGATTGCGTAAATCTTCATTTTCTTTCATGATATCGGTAAATTTTGCATTTTGCGCCCTTAATTTTAAATTTTCCTCCATTAAATATTTATTTTCTTTTTTTATTTTCCCGATAGAATAAATCGCCTGGCCAAAAGAATGGGTTTTAGTTGCTCCGGCAGAAAGAAACTTTTGCACTGGCAAAGTAACCCCCATAAAAAATCCCCTTACTCCGTTGAAAAAATTATTTGGATTCCAAAGTATCAGCAGTATTGCGATTGCGCAAACTGCCAAAACTTTAAATATTTTTTTAGAAGTAAATTTTCTGGACATAATTATTTTAACTTATAGGGAATACAACGCACTTCCATGTTTTGACTTATTTCAAATACCCAATGAGTTGTTTATAATAATTCTTTTTCAATATTTGTAGATTTGTAAAAGATTTGTAGATTCGCGGTAATTTCTAACGCAATGGACTATCGTCATATTGATTGGCAGCCAAAACTTCTTTCAATGATTCAAGATCTTCCAGAACAATTCCCGTTCCCCTCACTACTGCTGTCAGAGGGTCTTCCATGGTGCGCACTGATATTCCAGTTTGATTGGCAATTAATTTATCCAATCCTCGAATCAAGCTTCCTCCTCCGGCCAAAATTATTCCACGTTGCATAATATCAGCAATCAATTCTGGCGGAGTGTCTTCGATTATAATTTTAACATTGTTAACAATTATTCGAATGGAACGCGAAAGAGCTTCTCGAATTTGTTCATCGTTAATTTTTATCTTCTTAGGCAACCCGCTCACTAAATCTCGCCCTCTTATATCCATAGTGAGTTTTTTTTCTTGTGGGTAAGCACTCCCAATGCTAATTTTAACATCCTCCGCTGTCCTTTCTCCTACTAATAAATTAAACTCGTCGCGGCAATACCTGACGATATCTTCATTCATCTCATCTCCGGCAATTCGCAAACTTCTTGAAGCTACCACTCCTCCTAAAGAAATTACCGCAATCTCTGCCGTTCCCCCGCCAATATCCACGATCATATTTCCTGCTGCTGTCGTTACTGGCAAATGCGCTCCGATAGCTGCAGCCATCGGCTCGTCAATGATATAAGCTTCTCTTGCTCCTGCACTAATGGCTGCATCAATTACAGCTCTTTTTTCTACTTCCGTTACTTCCGATGGAATTCCAATCAGTACTCTGGGGCGAGGCAAGATAGAAAAAGAATCTTCATGCACCTTATCGATAAAATACCGCAACATCTGCTCCGTTACTTCAAAGTCGCTAATCACTCCATCTACCAGCGGGCGCGTCGCCACAATATGGCTAGGAGTTTTTCCTACCATTTGCTTGGCTTTTTTGCCGATGGCTAAGATTTGTCCTGTTTTTTTATTTATCGCTACCACGCTCGGTTCATTGATGACGATCCCTTTCCCACTTACATAAACCAAAGCCAATATCTTTAGAAAATTTTCCAAAAATCTTTCCCGTTATCTTTCGATACATGTATTTAAAATTTTTGAACATATAAACAAATCCTCTAGAAATAACTCAACAGAGGCTTTTTATTAAAAGAATTATTTTTTGTTTTTGCTTTAGAGCCTGTCCGAAATCTCATGTCCAAATAAAACGTTCCAATTTCGAGCGAAAACCGTAAGAAGCGAGAAAGGACTATCAGCCGAAATTGGGACGCTTTAGCGGACAAGCTGTAATTTATCATAACTTAGCGGTGAGATTTCGGACAGGCTCTTACATATGGTACCAAAAATAAGCCCGTGTGTCAAAATAAAAAATAAAATAAATTCTTGACTAAAAGTCCAAAAACGTTTAGATTTATAGCCAGTAACTTCCTCATAAACTCTGTTTAATTTTTTTGAAGGGATCATAAATGAACAAGCACAGAATCGAAGAGACAACTAGGAGAATGCAGGACGATGCCATGCTAAGTATTATTGATGCGTCAAAAATAGCGCTAGCATCCATAGAAAAACGTTTTCTTAATGTAACAAGAGAAAATGCGAGATTAAAAGAGCAGCTAACGCACCTCAGGTCCAGTAAAAGAAAACCTTCTGCTATAGTAATTGAACTGAGAAGAAAGCTCACTGACAAAAACAAGCATTTAGCTCTTCAACAGAAGGAGATTGCTGAGCTCTTAGCGGAGAATGCAGCTCTCAAGAGAAAAACTACGAGGAGGAGGAAAAAGATTTAAATCTACCAATCGAAAAGCCGGAGAGACATCGATTTCTTTCCGGCTTTTTTATTTTCTCAATTCTAATCTGATAAATATAGGGCTTGCGCGTTTGAGTTGTATAATCTTAGTTTCTGAAAAATATTATTTTTTTGAACTGCCGTGCTACTGCGAAAGGCGAGAAAAAATGATATTTTTTAGAAACGCATAAAACAAAAAATAATGTTCAAACGCGTAAGTTCTAAAATAGCTTCCGGAAAAATAAAAAAAGATGACCGCTCCTATCTTTTAGTTTAGTGCGGTCATCTAATTTTTTGTTTTGTCTTTACTTTCTTTTTTTTGTTGCTTTTTTAACTGTTTTCTTAGCTACTTTTTTAACAGCTTTTTTAACTGTTTTTTTAGCTACTTTTTTAACAGCTTTTTTAACTGTTTTTTTAGCTACTTTCTTCTTAGCTACTTTTTTAACAGCTTTTTTCTTTGTTGCCATATTTTTATTTTAGGCTAGCCAGCGATTTCTCACTGGATTATTTTTTTATTTTTAACTGAGAAGCTCGACCCCTTCTCACACAATTTCGTTATATAAATAATTATACAACAATAAAAAATTTATACAATAGTTTTTTTGAAAAAGTTTTTATTTTTTTCTAAAAATTATTTTCTAAATATTTTTATCTACATTTATTATACAACAATAACAAAATTGCACAATAGTTTTTTTATTTTTTTCAGAAAATTTTTTTTATTTTTAAATTTTCATAAATTATTTTTTCTAAAATATTTTTTTCTTTCTTAAAATTTTTCATTACTACTTTATTTTTTACTTCAATAAATATCTTTTGGACAAAAGTAAGGTAATAAAATTCCACGGCCGTGTAATTTTATTACCTTACTTAGCTTCCATTACCTTCCCTTCCTAAAAGCTATGTCCATTATGAACGCGATAGCAGTTATAATGGACATAGGTTTTATTAAATATTTTAGAAATACTCCTATTTTATTGATAAATAAAAAACTCCCCGCTTTCGCGGAGAGCTAAAAATATTCATCGACTCAGTTATTATTTTTAAATTAAAACATTAAGTATTGATTTGAAATTCTAAATTTGAAATTTTAAATTCACATAGTACTCTATGTGCTATGCCTTAAATCCAATCTCACTTTTTGGCTCAGTAGCGATTTCGATTTTTCCAAATTGTTCTTCGTACTTTTTTAGATTTTCTTCCATGGCTTTTATCATTCGTTTAAAATGTCCGGGAGAAAGAATTACTCTCGAATTTAAAGTTCCAGTCGGTGGAAAAATATTTAAGAAATCCAAAACAAATTCTTCCTTAGTGTGCAAAATTTGCATCGCATTAGAATATTCTCCTTTTAATTTTTCATCCGTCGCTTTGATTTGCACTTGTTGGCTTTGGTTTGATTGATTCATAATTTTTTAATTAATTTTTAATGTTAAGCATTAACAACGCTTTTCTTCATTTTATCCCAAAATCCACGTTATGTCATTTCGACTGAATAAATTTCTGTACTCGGAAATTTAGTAATGGAGAAATCTAAACTAACTGATAGATTGAGATTCCTCCACTTCCAAATCTTTGAGTACAAAGATTTGTCCGGTCGGAATGACACCTTCGTTAGCTGGACGTAACTCACATGAGGGGTGTCATCTCGAGTGTAGCGATAGCGGAATCGAGAGATCTAAACAATCTTATTTTCCACTAAAAAATCTCTTATTCGCAAAAACATTTTTTCATTTTTGAGCCTCAATTATCAATTCTCTCAGCAAAGGTTCCTATACTTTAGTTCATCAAAAATTGCTCCATAAAAAGATGGACGTTTTTTTATCTCGTCCTCCGTGTAGTTGTTTATCCACCCAAACAATTCAATGTCCGAATAGCTACCTACCAAATCTCTCTTTCGATTAACTGTATGTTGCCCAAACGATCTTATATCAGCTTTTTTTAAGGCAGTCAATATATTGAGTACCTCAACTAATTTTTTTGTATTCAAATAAGAATTTTCTCCTTCTTTGTTTTTTGGAGAATTATCTTTTTCAACACTCTTTGTTCCTGCTCCTGGAAATTTAATTAACTCACCCATATATTTAACTATTACAAATTAATTTTAAACAATTTTATTTTCCACCAAAAAATCCTTAATTCGCAAAAACATTTTTTCATGCCCCTTTGAATTAGGATGCAGTCCGTCTTCCAAATCATCATCGTTCAATAAATCCAACATCTCAATAAATAATAAATTATTATTCTCACAAATTTCTTTTATTTTCGCGTTGTAAATAATTACACTTTGATTGTCAATATATTCATCCATTCCCTCTGGAAGATTATCCTTTGTTTTTGATTCATCAACTTTTATAAGTCCCACAAAAATAATATCCTGAGTAAATCTTCTGGAAATTTTTATTAGTTCTTCTATATTTTCTTCAAATCTATTTAAGGGAACCCACACTCTATCTTTTGTTTTTGTATAGCTTGAATCATTAACACCCATAGCAATGATTATTACATTTGGATCGCGTGCCTCATTTTCTATTTGAAATCTTTTTAATAATTCATCGGAAACTTCATTTGGTATGCTTAGATTATAGACAATGTTATAATCACTCGAATCTCTCATTGAGTCTTTTTTTAATCTATCTACCCATCCACCATCTTTATCAAAAGCACCCCAAGCGATACTATCCCCAAAAATATTTATTATTTTTTCCATAATGTTTATTACCTAAAATTTATCTACCTGCATTTTACTCCAACACACTAGAGCGTAGAAGTAAATGACTATTTATTTTCTTTCCATATTTTAGTCTCTAGAATAAAATTATTTTTATCGCCCCAAGCGAATAATTTACAGAATCTGTATTCGCCAATATTTTCTCTTATTAATTCATTCCCACTTTTATCTTTTACCAAAATAATTG
This sequence comes from Candidatus Moranbacteria bacterium GW2011_GWF2_35_54, assembly GCA_000990945.1. Lineage (GTDB taxonomy): Bacteria > Patescibacteriota > Minisyncoccia > Moranbacterales > UBA9337 > UBA9337. The sequence continues at coordinate 26,439 of LBQR01000029.1, read as the reverse complement.
TAGAACTATTATTTTTAAATACTTCCATTATAGTTAATTCTCCTTTATATTTATTCATTATATTTTTATCATATTCTTTTTTACAATCTTTATTATAATATGTAACATATAACATATCCTTGTTCTCCACGCTATCTAATCTTGAATTTTTTACCATGCTTTCTCCAATATGAAAAAGTGGTAAATCCATTCCGTGCCTCGCGACACCAAAAATTTCAGAATTAGAGAATTTAAAGCCTATTCTCCAATATTTAGTGTCTTTTGGGACAACCTTAATTTTTATATTTTCTTTATTTAAATCAATATTCTCTGGATAGTAGTGGTCATCATCATTTTGATTTTTAAATATGAAATTAAATTCCCTTCCTTTTTCTCTTTCTAGAATGATACTCTCGACCGCCTCCTTAATAATTAATTTAGTGATAAAAATATATATATTTTTAATAAATAAAAACAATTTACTTATTATTTTTATTAGTATATCAATTGGTTTTGTTAACTTAGGCAGGATTACTTTAATTGTTTCAAAAGTAAAAAACACAATCAATGGAATCATCAGAATGACACCCACGACACCAAATAAATATATAGTTGTCTTTATCCATTTTTTTAACGTATCAAATTCACTATAAACACTTAAATATCCAAGAAAAGCAATGCTGAAAAATGTAACCCCCATAAGAAATGTTTTCCGCCAGCCTATTGTATTTTTGTACGACTCTTTCATATCTTTTGATTCGCTATTCATATTTTCTATTCTTACTATTTATTCAAATTTCATATTTATATAATTGTCCAAACCATTGTTGTCAGATAATTTAAGTACTCCAATTTCTTTGCAAGCAAGCATAAAAAATCTATACAAAATCATCTTTCCATCATCAAAATTGAGATAATGCTGTGTCAAATTAATTTTCTCCCTAGAAGTCTCGCTTTCAATATGCCACTCCCCATTATTTCTCAAAATTAAATATTTATTATTTACCACTATGAAATCTATTATTTTCTCTTCACCTATTTTCTCATTAATTATATTTAATATATCTTGGAAACTTAAATTAGTTTCAAATGAGAATATTCCACAATATATGTCTTTTCGAAAATCTCCAATCATAATACTTCCTCCAGTTTTTTTCTTTAACAACTTAATTGATTTTAAATTTTCTATAGCCTTTATAAATTCACCCTTCGTTAAACTTGGCTTAATCTCAATTGCAGTTGCAACACCTTCTGCTAAATACAGTGTTTGTTGATAAGAGGCCAGTCTTGGAATATTATTGTCATATATTACAACATCAACTTGCTTGCTAGAATTACCCTCAGAGTCAAAAATTTTTCCACCCCTGATTGCTTTAAATTTATGAGGAAGATGCTTATTAAAAAAATTAATAAGTATATCTTCTCGATTATCTCCCACATCATTAGGATGTCCAGTAGTAGAGGAATGTTTATATTCAAGTTGTATCATGTCTGCTACTCCTTCAAAATAATCTTTTAATTTCTGTTTTATGTTCATATTAAACTGCTAAAAAATCTTACTTATTATATTAAGAATATCTCTATTTCTACCAAAAATCAACATTGACAAATTATTTTCTAAAATATAACTTCATATTTTAGCTGAATTTAAGATTTAACTTTGTGCAAAGAACAGGGCGTGCCCTGTTCCTACGGGGAAAAACTATAAAATAAATCACAGAACTTAGCGTCGCAAAACTTGACTTTTTGTCTTTTTTGTGCAATTGTGTATAGTTAGTTTAGTACCTCGCATTATTAAGAGCCAGAAATCTCATCCAATACAAAGGAGCATCGAAAATGACACATGCGTTAATAGAAGACACTTGGGAAGAAGGCGATTCTTACGATTCATCTGACGCAGGCATTGGTTTCCTGCGCCACATAATGGAGAGCGCAAAGCCTTCCGAGATTTATTGTAAAGACCTAAAGTGGGTTGTGGGAAAATACTCTCTTCTCTCAATTATCGCACTGGGAGGAAAGTGTTTATCCCAACAATTTATTACCAGCCCGGATTACCTTTTGCTAACGCGTTACTGCGATGCGCTAGAAAAAAGACTTACGGAACTCGGAATCCACTTCAATGAATTTCCTCTTGGCATCAGCGACGATAAGGGTTGGGAAATTTTCAATGCAATGGCCGACTGAAAGCCGATTGAAACTATGGCCAAATGCTTCAATGAAGCATACCAGGGCGACTCCTAAAGAGTCGCCCCTAAAATTTTTAAAAGTAGGCTGATGAAAATAACCCTAACGCTTGACGTTTTGGTATGTTTTATACTATCATACATAACTAACGTTTAGAATCATATTGATAGCACCTTAAACCTTATCTGGAAGGAGAAACAATATGTGCGGACAAAATATATTAGTAGCCTCTGTTAACAGAAACGCGGTAAAAAAAATGGACGTTCCAACCTGCCCTAATTGCCATTTTAATGACCAGGTTGGCAAGGCAGTCGCTAAGAGCAATCTCGGCATCGGAGAAGTAGCATTTTATTTCTTGGATATAACCAAAGAGTGGACTTGTGGAAGATGTGACCTTACTTTTTAACTGAACTTTTTACCGCAGAAGGAGAAGCTATCATGCCCTTCGCCACCAGAAAAAAACCACCTAGCATAATAATTTGTCCACTATGCAGAGACAGAGCAGTCGAAACCAACCCAAATCCCGAAGAATATTTGAATCCTGAAAAAAGATACCATTGTCGCCGTTGCAACGCGACATTTGCAAGTTATCTTGAGATCCAACAATGACCTCAAAGCTTCAACGAAGCACCCCGAGGCGACCCCTAAAAAGGTCGTCTTTTTAATTTTAGAAATTTTGCGGCTTGTCATCTCGAGCGCAACGATAGTGAAGTCGAGAGATCTCAAACAATATTTACTTGAGATTTCTCCATGCATAAATTTCCGAGTACAAAAATTTATTTAGTCGAAATGACATGCGGGGATTAACCCTCTCCCCAACCCTCTCCCGAGTACAGGAGAGGGGGATGGAAACACATTGGAAATTTAGAACTTTATTTGAAATTTGTAATTGAAAATTTGAAATTAAAAAGCGAAGTATTGTACCTCGCTCTTTAATAATATTCTCAGAATTTATTTCTTGTCACCATCTTTTGGTTCACTATCTTTTGCTGGTTCTGTCTCCGCATCTTTTACATTATCCTCCTTAGTCTCGCCCGTCTTTGTCTCGCCCGTAGCTTCAGCAGAGGCGGGATTCTCTTCTTGCGGTGCAGTGGCTTTATAAAGCTCTTCGCCAATCTTTTGGGCTTCGGTTGAAAATTCTTCAGTGGCTTTTTTAATTTCTTCCGTAGTCGACTCTTCTTTTTTCAAAACTTCCTTGAGCGCTTCCATTTTTTCAATGACCGGTTTCTTTTTATCTTCACTAATCTTATCGCCCGAGTCTTTCAAAGCTTTTTCAGTAGAGTAAACTAGACTCTCGGCAATATTTTTCGCTTCGACTTTTTCTTTACGTTTTTTATCTTCTTCGGCATGCGCCTCGGCATCCTGTTTCATTCTTTCGATTTCTTCTTTGCTTACTCCGCTAGAGGCTTCGATGCGAATTGATTGTTCTTTGCCAGTCGCTTTATCCTTAGCACTCACGCTCAATATTCCATTGGCATCAATATCAAAAGTTACTTCTACTTGCGGAATTCCTCGAGGAGATGGAGCAATACCATCTAGGATAAATCTGCCTAAAGTTTTATTACCTTGCGCTACTTCACGTTCTCCTTGCAAGACATGAATTTCTACACTAGGTTGGTTATCAGCCGCCGTAGAAAATATCTGAGATTTTTTAGTTGGCACAGTCGTATTTCTTTCGATAAGTGGAGTGGAAATTCCTCCCATGGTTTCGATTCCCAAAGTCAGCGGAGTAACATCAAGAAGCAAGACATCTTTTACATCACCGGCCAATACTCCCCCCTGGATAGCAGCTCCCATGGCCACTACTTCATCAGGGTTCACACTTGAATTTGGTTTCTTGCCAAAAAATTCTTCTACTTTCTTTTGTACCAGTGGCATGCGAGTCATTCCTCCCACCATCACAATTTCATTGATGTCTTTATTTTCAAGTTTTGCGTCTTTAAGAGCTTTTCTGACTGGCTCCATAGTTTTAGTTACTAAATCTCCCACTAATTCTTCCATTTTTGAACGAGTCAATTTCATCACTAAATGTTTGGGGCCATTGGCATCGGTAGTGATAAAAGGTTGGTTGATTTCAGTTTCTTGAGCAGTGGAAAGTTCAATTTTAGCTTTTTCAGCTGATTCTTTAATTCTCTGCAGAGCCAAATTATCTTTACTTAAATCAATACCTTCTTGTTTTTTGAATTCGTCAATTATCCAGTTGATGAGAACTTGATCAAAATCATCTCCTCCCAAATGAGTATCTCCGTTGGTAGAAATAACTTCTACGGTATCATCGCCCACTTCGAGAATCGAAATATCAAAAGTCCCGCCACCCAGATCATAAACCGCAATTTTTTCATTTTTCTTTTTATCGAAACCATAAGCTAGCGCAGCCGCGGTCGGCTCGTTGATAATTCTTCCGGCTTCTTTAGTTTCTTTTCTTTGAGAATCATCGAAATAAGCCGGCACAGTGATCACCGCTTCCTCGATTTTTTCTCCCAATTTTTCTTCGGCATCAGCTTTTAATTTTTGCAAAACCATAGCTGAAATCTCTCGCGGAGTATACTCTTTATCTCCCATTTTTACATTAATTCCGCCATTAGCTGCTTTAGAAATTTTAAAGGGCATTAATTTAATATCCTCTTGGACATCTTTATCGTCAAACTTTCTTCCGATAAGACGCTTGATCGAAAACAAAGTGTTTTCATGGTTAGTTACCGCTTGACGTTTGGCCAAAAGTCCCACTAATCTTTCTCCGCCTTTATTAATTGCAATCATTGATGGTGTGGTTCGATTTCCCTCTTTGTTTTCAATTATTTCCGGCTTGCCACCAGACACGATGGCCATCGCGCTGTTAGTAGTTCCGAGATCAATTCCTAATATTTTACCCATATTTTTTTAGCTTTTAGCCAATTAACTTAGCAAGTTAATTAGTTAAAATCTTTTATTACTTATTTTTTATTATTAATTATTACTTGATAAATTATCTTTTTACTCGTCTCTGCGAGTAAATTTTGTACTCAGAATTTACGTGGCAGTCTAGCTCTTAAAAACACATCTAGATCTAATGCACTACTGGATTGCCGCGTCAGGAGTACCTTCCTCGCAAAGACAGGCATGCTTTTGACTTAGGGGTTAGTAAGGAGTTTTCGTACTTGACATTTTAATACAAATGGCTTACTCTTTAGGTAGCTGGCACATTGAATATGTTTTTTGAAGAGAAAATTCTCTTCTACCCCTACCCTTCCTATAAAAACATTCAATCTGCCAGCTACATTTCCTGCTACCTCCCCCTGATCCCCTCGAAGATAGCTATCTTCTTGGGGGTCTTTTTTTATTCTACGATTACTCGAGCAGCTCGGATAACCTTATCACCAATTTTATAACCTTTTAAAATAACTTTTTTTATCTTATTTTTAAATTTCTTCTTCTCTCCACATTTACCATCTTGGCATTTTTCATCATGACAACAATTATCCGAAACGGCCTCGCAATATTTAGTATCAAAATTATCTCCAACTTTTAAATTAATTTCCTCTACTCCGTTTTCTGCCAACACATTTTCCAGTTGTTTTTGAATATACATTATTCCAGTTACCCAGCCACCATCTTTTTGATCTTCGGGAATATGTGAGGTGGAGACATGGAAATTATCAATCACAGGAATTATCTGCATTACGATATTTTCAGTCGCATAACGAATTCTATCTTTCTGGCTTTCGGCTTGCATTTTTTTATAATTTTCAAACTCTGCCAAGCTTCTTTTCCAACCATCCAGCGCCATTTCCATTTCCAGATATTTTTTGGCCGCTTTGAGAGTTTCCATTTTTTCTTCTTCAAAACCATCGCCAGTATTTAGTTTCTTTATCGCTTCATCGATATTGAGCCACTCAAATTCACTATGCTCGCGAGGATTTAGTTTTATTTCTCCGCCATTGTAATGCGCGATAAATCTCAGAGCTTTTAAACTATCAAATTTTTTATGTCCCTCTGGGTATTCACCCACCCTAATTACCCCAACAATTTCGACATTATCCAATCCTAATTCTTCCACCAATTCTCTTTTGAGAGATTTTTCCATTGTCTCACCTTTTTCGATTCCTCCACCTGGCAAATCATACTTAGAACTATTGGTCACTTCTTTTTCAGCTCTCTTTAGAAGCAGAACTTTTCCGTCCTTATTTACAACCACAGCCTTAACGGTTAACTGTATTGGCCAACCTTTCTCAATCTCCATTTCTATTTTTTTATTTTTCATAAAATTAATTTTAAATTAAACTCGTCTCTGCGAAGAAATTATGTACTCATAATTTCTGTGCCACGCAAATTTTGAGTACAAAATTTACTCGCAATGACAAATCAATAAATTTCTACAAATAATTCTAAACTTAAAATTAAACAATCTTTTTAATATATCAAAATATTAATACCACCCACCATCACTATTACATTTGCCGAACCTAACATCTTCTTTATATATTCAATCAACGATTTATTCTTGGCATATTTCATCCGCTTGGGACCGATTAAGGCCAAGACTCCCCGCTGGCCGTTTTTTAATTTATAGGGCGAGACAATCATGGAGCAATTGGAGATCTTATCCACCGGATTTTCAGCTCCAATAAATATTTTTGTTTCCCCTTCTTTCATTTCTTTGACAATTTTATCAAACATCTCATCGATATAATCCATCGTTTCAGTCAAGCGACAAATATCATCCAGCTTTTGAAACTCTGGTTCACTTAACAAATCCCTCATCCCAAAATCATCAAATTCATCTTTGTCTAATATTCCACTAATCGCTAAGTTGCCCGTCAAACCCGAAAGTAATTTAGCACTCGTTCGGGAAAGTCGCATATTTTTGGCTTTGAGCTTCAATAATTCCTCCTGTAATTTCATCTGCTCTTTTTTGCTCAATTCTCTATCTTTCATTATTTCTTCCACGAAATAACGATAGCCTTTGTCAGTAGGAATTCTCCCTGCGCTAATATGAGGTTGATAAAGATAACCCATTTCCTCCAACTCCACCATCTCATTTCGAATTGTGGCACTACTGGCATCAATTCCATATTTCTCTACTAAAACTTTTGAACCAATTGGCACAGCCGTCGAAGTATATTCTTCCACGATGCATTCTAAAATTTTTTCTTGCCTCTTATTCATACTTTATAGAATTCCTTTATTCCTCTCTCTCTTGTACTCAAGGGGGGAGGGTTAAGGAGGGGGTTTACTAACTTTTATAAAAAAATATATTTTAGATTATATGAAGATCCAACCCCTCCGCCTTTCAGGCACCTCCCCTTTCCAAGGGGAGGAGGAAAAGGAAGAATTAATTTTCTATAATTTAATTATAACAAAAAATTAGCACTCGTCAAGTCCGAGTGCTAATATAAAAACCTCATATCATATCCATTGCCCCTTTATCCATTCTTATGACATATGTTACGTGTTCCATGTTCTATGTTACATGCTATATGATATCTCCTATCATTTGCCCTACCACCGCCGCAGTAGCGTGGTGCGTACCAAATCTTTTTATTTTTATTTCACTTTCTTTATTTTTATAACGCAATTTAACTTTTATACCATCAGTTTCTTTTTTAATTTCTTTTATTTCACCGTCGACATCCATTGAACTACTGCCAAAATACAAGACCTGCGCCTTGGAATATTTTTTTAAACTTCGCACTTTTTCATTATCCCAATTTAAAATAAGTTTACCGTCTTTTTTCATGTTCTTGGCCAAATAAACATACTCACCCACCAATTTATCCATCCCCGAAAAAGATTCGATATAGCGCTGAGTAATTTCTGTTACTATGGCAATTTTGGGTTTCACCAATGAGAGCAAATAACGCATATCTCCTTTTTGCGCCACACCCAATTCTAAAACCAAATATTTAGGAAAATTTTTCTGAAAAATTGCGCCAAACGCACTAAAAATAACCGGCAACCATCTACGATAAGAATTATATCCGCTTTGGATGTTTAAAATCGCCAAGGGCAACCCAATTTCCGTATTGAAGTTTTTTGGATTAGCCCGCACTGTCTTGCCTTGAACTTCTAAAACTCTTTTGATCTCATCTCTCACAAAAGATTTATTCACGCTTCCGCTTACCGCGATAACTATCGGGCGATGAACCCAAAGAACTATCTTAGTGATAATTTTAAGGTAATATTGAAGTATAATTTTAAATATTTTTTTCATAAGGCGTCCATTTTAACTCCGCCAGCTGGCGGATTAGCACGTTAACATTTTAGCATTGAAACAATCATTTTCTATCTGTCATTCCGACTGAACAAAACTTTGTACCCAAAGATTTGGAAATGGAGGAATCTCAATTTATAGAATACTTAGATTTCTCCACTCCTAAATTTATGAGTACATAAATTTATTCGGTCGAAATGACACCGAGAGAATTGCTTACGATTATAATTAGAACAATTACGACATTTTTAACATCTACAACGCCTTGAAGAATCTCTTCATTCTTCCAAATGCCTTATTTATATCCTCTTCACTTCGTCCAAAGCTCATTCGAATATGTCCTTCGCCGTTAGGGCCAAAGGCTACGCCAGGAACTACGGCTACTTTGGTTTTTTCCAATAAATTTAAGGCGAACTTCCAAGATAAACTTCCACTATGATCATTATCTATATAGTCAATATTATCTAGCAATATTTTTGGAAAAACAAAATACGCGCTCTCCGGCCGGACATACGAAAAAATATGAGCCATATCGTCCAGATGATTGCAAATTAAATCTCTTCTCTTTTTATATTCTTGATTCATTTCAATTAAATCCTTATCCCCCATCTCCAAAGCTCCCATGGCAGCGTACTGAGAAATAACCGGCGCGCAAGTTACCAAAGAATCATGAACTTTAAGAATTTCTCTGATAATACTTTCATCGCTATGGAGATAACCCACTCGCCAACCGGTCATGGCATAAGATTTGGAAAAGGAATTTCCGCTAAACTAAAAATTTTTTGGTTTTCCTCAAAAAGAAAATCTTTATACACTTCATCCGAAATTAAAAACAAATCATGTTCCTGGGCCAGCTTGGCTAATCCTAATAATTGTTCCTTACTATAAATGGTCCCTGTGGGATTATTAGGATTACAATAAAAAATCGCTTTGGTCTTGGGTGTAATCGCTTGCCTAAATTTTTCCAGATCAAAAGCCCAGCCTTTTCCTTCGTCCAGCGCTACAAAAACCGGAGTGCAACCAGCCAAAGTTATTACTTCCCGATAAGAAGTATAGGTTGGCTGAGGGATAATAATTTCGTCTCCTGGATTTGTAAGCGCTAAAATTGTCGCCGTGATTCCTTCAATCGACCCAGCGGTAATCAGAATTTCTTTTTCCCAATCATAAAACATATTCTCTTGGGCTAATTTTAATTCGATTAATTCTCGCAATTCAGAAATTCCAGGAGAAAGCGAATATTTGGCGACAATCCCTCTTTTTAAAGCCAATTCCACTCTGCGTTTAATACACTCAGGAGTATCAAAATTTGGTACCCCTTGAGCCAATGAAATCACATCTGGATATTTAGCTGCGCGTAATTCCATTTGTTTAATTACAAACATGAGAATGAATTAAGTATTATGAATTATGAATTAAATACCAAAAATAGTGCTGACATCCCACGTATGTCATTTCGACCGAATAAATTTATGTACTCATAAATTTAGAAGCGGAGAAATCCAAACAATCCGCTTATTGATTAAAAACAATGAAATCTCCTTCTCCCAGGGCGTAAATTGGCAAATTTTTGTCTCCGAATTCGGAAATTTCTTGGTAAGCTTTTTCCCAGTCAATTGGACCACGCGGATCATCGAGTCCATAAGTTTCAGACTTGTAATGAGGGATGAACTTAATTGGTAAAATATTTAACCCATCCAAACTCTTTCGCCAATCACATGTCCAAAATGAATTTACTAATGCGCCTGATCCAGCTGAAGTTGTAGCCACTATTTTGCCATCCCAAATCTTAGGAAGATTAAATTGCCTTAACCAAAATTTCAAAAGATGGTCATCTCCGCCTAAAATAAAAATTATATTACTTAATCTGATTTGCTCCTCAAATTTTTCTGGATAAGCTAGCTCAAAATTTATTTTAAAACTTGAATCAATTAATTGTATATATCTTTCTTTATATTTTTCATATTTTACTTCCCAAACTTCTCTTGGCTGAGCAAAAAAACAATATAAAATTTTCACCTCGTCGTCTACTTTAAAATCAACCAGCATCTCTTTTGCAAAATCAATCTCTTTTTGAGGAAATTTTTTTACACCACCTGAATTTAAAATATATTTGGTCATAAAATCATTTTAGCTCCGCCTCCGACCAGTTGGCGGATGGCGGATTAACATTTTAACGTTAGAACGAACATCTGACGTGTGTCATCTCGACTAAATAAATTTGTGCCTGCCCCGTTGAATAACTGGGGTACTCGGAAATTTATGCATGGAGAGATCTCAAATCATTAATAATTGAAACTAAATCCTGCCCCGTACAACAATTGAGATTCCTCCACTCCTAAATTTATGAGTACATAAATTTATCCGGTCGGAATGACAACCTCCATTATATGAATTATAAATAGCATTTTTATCACTTTATAAACTTTACAAACCTTATAAACTACCCCCTACATCCTCTCTAAAGTTTCCATCCCCAAAAGTTCCAATCCGTTTCTTAGGGTTATCTGGAGCGCTTTTACCAAAGCTAGATTATTTTTAAAATCAGGATTAGCGGTGTCTAAAACTTTTGTCTGCGCATAAAAAGAGCTAAATTCAGATGCGAGATTATAAAGATAATTGGCCACATGATGGGGAGAATTATCCCGCAAAGAATTACCAATAGCGACTGGAAATTTTAAAATCATTTTTTCCACATTTGGCACTTCACCTTTTCGCACCCCTAACTCTCCCTCATTTTCAATCTTTAAATCCTTGGCATTATTTAAAATCGAATTAGTTCGAACGAGTGCATATTGGAGATATGGTCCGGTATCGCCCTCAAACGCCGTAGCTTTTTCTAAATCAAAAACAATATTTCTTCCGGCACCGCACTTTAAAATAGAATACTTAAGCGCTCCCACTGCCACTTTTTCCGCTATTTCCTCCTTCTCATCGCTAGAAAAATCCTGCTCTTTTATTTTTTCTAAAATTATATTTTTTACTGATTCAATCAAATCTTGCGCTAGCGGTACATTGCCCAAACGAGAAGAAATTTTAATTCCCAAAAGATTAAGCCGGCCATGCTGGATATATTCGCTCTTATTCGACCATTCTTTATTTATAAATTCAGCCGCTTTTTTAACCAATTTAAAATGCTCTTTTTGTTCTACGTCAGTAATAGTAATTGATTTGTCAAAACTAAATTTATCAAACTTAATTTTCAGAAGTCCGATATCTTTAGTTAGGTATGTTCCAAATCCCTGAGAGTTAATAAAAACATTATCAAATAGTCCATGCTCTGAACCGGGAAAAATTATCGCGCCTTCTGACTCTCTAAAAATATTAGGAATATTTTCTTTTACGATTTCTTTTCCCACTTCTTCTGATTCTGATTCAAATATCAAATCGTCAAATTTTGAACCCAATCTTTCCGTTATTTCCTTGAAATAATCCAAGGAAAGTTGCTGTCCTTTTTTATAAATTTCCAATTCCACTGATTCTTCTTTTAAATAAAGAACTTTATTAATGATATTTATTTCCTCTTTAGCTTTTTCATTTTCTTTATATTCTTTGCTTCCGAAAGCATACGCTTCTCCAATTTTTTTAATGTTCATTTCATTTTCCCATTTTTTTTCTTTGATGGCCCAAACAGTTTTTGCAATTCCTGGCGAAATATTTGAAGGAAAAGAAAGAGTGGTCAAGCTCTCTACACCAGATTTTTTTATAATTCGAACCAGTGATTCGCCGATTGAATTATTAACCAAATGTCCCACATGGAACGGTTTAAATAAATTTGGAGAAGAATGCTCAAAAATATATTTCTTGCCATTTAGATCATTTGTCTCTCCCCATTTTTTATCTAATTTTATAATATCTCCAATTTTCTCATTAAAATACTTCTTGGCTAAATAAAAGTTAATATAGCCTGGAGCCACCGCTTCCACTTTTTCGATATTCTCAATATTTCTATTTCCGAATAATTCTGTAATTTGTTTTGCCAGTTCGAAAGGATTCATCTTTAATTTTCCCGCTAAAATCATAGCGACATTAGAAGATAATTCTCCAAATTTTTCATCTTTAGAAAAATTTATCTCAAAATTTAATTCTTCAAAATTAAAATCCTGCCCATTTTCATTTTGGGAAATAAATTCTTTTATTACTTCTTTAATTTCATTTTTTATAATTTCTTTCATAATTCAATTGTAAAAATTTAAAGTGTTATTTTTTTGTCATTCCAGAAGATAGATTTTCTAAGCGATTCGCTAGCCAGCGGAGAGCTTTTAGAAAATCATCTATCCGGAATCTCGAATTTTGCTGTTGTGTATAACAGAGATCCCACATAAGTAAATTTCTAACACTCCTTACGTCGCTAAGAAATTTTACTTTCTGGGATGACAATGCGTAATATTTTTGAAAATTATAAACAATGCTCTGCAATGATTAATCCTTATACTTATGCTGTAAAAATTTTTTTATTAATCTGTTAAAAATTCCATCTTTTTTCTTTTTCATATAAAAAAAGCCCGCCAAACTAACCGTCATCGCGCCTATCACATCCATCATTAAATCCGTCATAGTATCCATTATCCCGCTTTTTTGCATCGTAAAGCCGAAAAAATAATCCATAAAAAATTCAAATATCTCCCAGACTACTCCGATAAAAACCGAAAAAGAAAGTGCAAAAAGTGAAGCCAAAATTGGTTTAGTGGCCATTTTGCTAGTAAGAAGTAGCGAATAAGCCAAGATGAATCCCAAAAATCCAAGAATTACGCTATTTCCAAAATGCATAAAAATATCCCACCAGGAAATTTTTACATAAAAATGGTTATACTCGCCCAAAAAGAAATGTAAATAAAGCAAAAGCGTTACCACAAAATCAATCTCAATCGGCAGCCTGATGCGATAATTTTTACTCACAATCGTAGGGAGAAATGAAAAAAACAAAACTACTAGAGAAGCTGATGTTAAAAAGAGCTCTTGCCGAAAAGCACTAATTAAAACCAAAAGGCCTATCATAATTTTAAGAGCTACTGACACTCTGTATTGTATAGATTCAAATTTATCCATATATGGCTCCTTAATTGAACTGCTTACATACTAAATTCTACACTAATTACGCGAAAAATCAATATAAAAAACAACCCCGTCGTTCGCGAACGACGGGGTTGTTTTTATTTTGTTCTATTTAAAAGTTTTTTCTAAACTCCATTCGCTACTTACTGGACAAGCAATCCTATTGCAAGCCTGATGTTCAATCTTTTCATAACAGTTAGCATAGCGAGTTAATTTTGTCTGGTCTCCAGTTGTTCCACATTGATTGCTACAATCACTCCAAGCAGAATCTGAATATGGAGTACAAATAATTGTTACCGGGACTGTATCTAAAATATTAACTAGCCCAGGATTAGTACAAGCCATTGCATAATTTAAAGTAATAGGTGAAGCTCCTTCGCTAGCTGGCTTAGGTGCCATTGAAATATCGCTATTAAGCTGAGAACCGTTGGTAGCTATTGGATCAGACCAATTCACGCCCGTATTAGAAGCAGGCACATTACAATAAGTAGCATAATTAGAAGACCATGTTATGTCAATTGGGTTAGATTTATTAACTGTGATAGCGGAACCTGATCCGTTTATTTCTAAATTTGGTTCAGCATTAACATAAATAATATTTGAAGCATTGGTACATCCAGAGCCAGGGGTGCTTAATTGATTAACTGACGTAGCTAATCTTTTCCCAGTTGCATCTGGAGCGCTCCAAGTGGCAGGTGTTGTGTAATAGCAAGTGTTATCCCAATGGCTGGTGTCTACAGTTTTTGTAAAAGTAGCCGGTGCGCCTACATTGGTACACCAGGTAGCGCTATGTCCGCATTCATCTTGAAGAAAAACGTTGTCCGCATAATGATTATCCGATCCACAATCGCCAGTGGTCGTATATGAGCTAGACCAATCGCAACCGAAAGAATCACACGGAACACATATCTTTTCTTCACCAATTTTTGTCCAAGTACAATTAACAGTTGCCGAATCTACAACCCAAGTTGATTTCCAACAAGCCGGATCTAGCATTCCCAAAGAAGGGGTAACGTTCCCTGGACAGGTTGCTGCTTTTAAATCAAGAGGTGTCCAAATAAATATAAGACTAAAGAACCCCAATAAGAATATTTTTTTCATATATTTTAAAATTATTTATTATTAGAAAACTCTTGCGCTTTTTTCTCATATTCACTTTGTTTTTCACTATTCCCCATTTCTCGATAACAATTCGCGATTGAACTATTCAAAGACTTTAGCATAATGAGCTTAGAAGGATTAAGTAAAGATACATCTTTGTCAACCAGAGAAATGCCTGCTAAGGCAGCCACTATTGAATCATCGAACTTATTTTCCATGTATAAAGCATAAGAAAGAGCTAATTGCGCAGACGCCTTGGCTGGAGATAATTCCATTGCCTTTCGGGCATTTACCTCTGCCTCTTGATAATTCCCTTCGAAAATATTTAACTTAGAAAATGTAATAAAAATATTCGGGTCAATAGGTGTTAATGTTTTAGCTTTTAGCAAACTAGCCCTGGACTGATTGCTATCACCATTTTTCATAAAGATATCTGCCATAATTTGATAAGCTTCTGATTGAAAAACAGGATCGACATCTTTTTTGTCTGTAACAATTTTACAATTTTTAGTAGCCTCTCTTACATCTCCTTTGGAGTATTCCAGATTGCATAAATTAGTATAAATATAAAGATGTTCTCTTTTAATATCTAGATCAGCAGCTTTTTTAAAATCTTCTACCGCCCCATCTAATACAGCTAACATTCTTTTGACGTGTCCCCGACCAGCATAAGCTAGAATATTATTTGAGTCCATTTCAATTGCTTGACTATATAAAGATTGAGCTTTTTTATAATCTGGCTTTATTTCATTGACATAAGCCTCTACGCGATAAATCTCTGATTTATTTTTATCAAGTTCCTTGGCTTTATCGATAGAACCAAAAGCTTTGAGTACATATTGAGATTGATCTCTTCCTTGTCCTTGCTCTTTCAAACCTTTCTCAGCGTAAGCCAATGCTAAAGATATATAATTATCCACAGTGGCTGAGTTTTTTTGAGTAATTTGCTCTAAGCTAGCAATGGCCTTCTCATTGTGTGAAAGTGCGTAAATATCAGCTAAATGTTGCGGATTTTTTGTTTCCAACTGTTTGATGCTATCTTTTACCACGGCATAACAAGCATCTTTATGTACTGAAACTTTTATATCAGTACACAATTCTTCATCTAAATATGTTAAAGCCCTAGTGAAACGATACACATTTCCTTGGTCTTCTCATCTTTTATGCAACTACAAGCATCCAGATTATTGTTTTTACTAGCGTCATTATAAGCTTCCTGATCTGAGGCAAAATCACATTTCAATTTAGATAGATCCAATTTCACTATATCTTCTTTCTTAATTTCTTTAATTGCGTCATTTCCTTTGAATAACCTACCTACCAATAATAAATAAGCTAACGCAAAAACAGTAATAAACAAAGCGACTATCACTATGACTTTTTTATTTTGCATATTCGATTGTCCTGTTAAATTATGGCCACCCATACTTCATTTAACTGGTTTTTTTATTTTGTTTAAGTTTTTTAATTTAATTTATTATACCATAAAAGAATTTGAGTGCAAGGGAAATCATGTTAGCTCCGCCAGCTGGCGGATTAGCATTTTAACATATTAGCATTAAAGCATAAGAACAATTTATACTATTCTTTTCTTAGTGCTTCCGCAGGAGTCATAAAGGAGGCTTTGCGGGCGGGATAAAACCCGAAGACAACCCCTGTGATCATAGAAAATCCAACCGCTATCAGCACTGATCTGCCAGTTACTCCAAAAATAATATTATAACCATATTGATTAATCATATAAGTAGCTAGTTCAGAAAATAATACTCCCATAATTATCCCCACAATTCCGCCTAGCAATGTTAAAAATATTGCTTCAAAAATAAATTGCCAAAGAACATCTCTATTTCTGGCCCCCACGGCTTTTCTGAGCCCAATTTCTTGAGTTCGTTCTGTAACTGCCACATACATCACGTTCATTATTCCCACTCCTCCCACTATCAAAGAAACAGAAACCAAAGCCAAAAGCAAGGCATCGATAATATTAAAAACTTTATCCAAGATTTCCTTAGCTTCAGCTATAGACATTATCGCAAAATCATCATCTATGCCTTCTTTTTTATCTTTTTCATTATCATATTCTATATCATGTTCATCCCGCATGATAGAACGCATTTCTTCCATGGTCTGATCAACAATCTCCATATTTTTTATTTTAAAGATAGCAAATTGAACATGCTCAATTCCCATTATCTTTTTCTGTAGAGTTTTAACTGGAATATAGACAATTTTATTAAAATCAAATCCTCCGCTTGAACTGCGTTCTTTCATTACGCCAATAACTTTATATTTATTTTTTCCAATTTTAATACTTTGTCCTACCGCCTCTTCATTGGGAAAAAATAATTCTTTAGTCTTACTCCCCAAAATCGCCATCTGCTTTAGATCACGATCATCCTCCTGGGTAAAAAATGTTCCTTTTTCCAATTCTGCTCCACTATCCGCCTCCATCATTCCGCTGGTTACTCCAAAAATATAAGTTTGTTCATTTTCATCCTCTCGACTGACGATTTGCTGGCCCAAAATTCCAGCATACCAATTACCCAGATTAGACAATTTAGCCACCTCCTCCACATCCTCCATCTTCAGCGTAGTAATTTGAGTTCCTCCCGCCATAGCCCCTACATTTTCTGAAGAAACATGGGAAGTTTTGGGAACTTTAACTTCTATCTGCACGATATCAGTTCCGAAACTTTCCACTTGATCAGTAATAAAATTTCTCAAGCCATTTCCCAAAGCTAAAATCAAAATCACCGAAGTTACTCCGATTACAATGCCCAAAAGCGATAAAGCGGTTCGCACTTTACTGCTATACAAATTTCGCAAAGCGAGTTTGATTGAAATTATAAATTTACTCATAAAATATAACTCGAATTAAGAAGTAAGTATCATGAATTATGATAAAAACTCATATTTTTAAGTATAATTTTCACTCTTAATTCTTAATTCATAATTCTTAATTCATTTCCCCACTTTATAAACTTTATAACCTTACAAACTTTATAAACTACATAATTATTCATACCTAAGCGCTTCCATCGGACTTATCTTCGAGGCTTTGCGGGCGGGATAGAGTCCAAAAATTATTCCAATCAATATAGAAACCGACACAGCAATTGCAATTGAGCTTGGCGAAATAATAAATTTCCAATCATAACCCATTGCATTTACCGCCAAAGATGCCCCAAAAGAAACAGCTATTCCAAAAATTATACCGATCAATCCCCCAAGAAAGGAAATTGTCGCTGATTCGAGTAGAAATTGAATCATCACATCGATATTCTTAGCTCCCACCGCTTTTCGCAGACCCACTTCTTTTATTCTTTGATTTACTGCAATTAGCATCACATTCATCACGCCCACCCCTCCCACAATCAGAGAGATTGTTCCTACTGCCAAAAGAAAATAACGCATCGCATTGGTAATTGTGCTCACAATCTCCACCGCTGAAGCTTGGTCCCTAATTGAAAAGTCATCATCATCCGGATCATCTATGTCATGCTCATTTCTAAGAACAGTGGCCATATCTTCCTTGGCTATAGGAATATTTTCTATAGTATCTATTTTTAATCTTGCGAAAGCCAGATGGTTAATCCCCAAAAGTAATTTCTGAGCGGTAAAAAGTGGAACAAAAACAGCTTCATCTTGACTCGCGATTCCAAAAGCGGCCGAAGCTCTTTCTTTTAAAACTCCAATTACAGTAAATTTATACTCATTGATTTTTATCTTCCTTCCAATCGGATCAGTATCTCCAAAAATATCTTTGGCTGCCGTTACTCCCAAAACGGCCACTCTGGATAAATTAGTTTCTTCTTCTTCAATGAAAAATCTTCCGCTTTTCATACCCGTACTTTCTACCTCGGGGTACTGCGATGTAGTTCCGGTAAAAGACATGCCTAACTCAGTTCCATCATTTTCTATCGTAGCCGTCCCCATCACATAGCCTGCCCCCGCCACTACTCCGGTTACATTTTTGGGTTTTTTAAGCTCCAGAAAATCATCATATTTTAAAGTAGTGATAACTATTCCCATAGCTGAAGCTGGCGGACCTTTTTCATCCGAAGCTCCCGGTAAAACTCCCACTAAATTTGAACCCACTCCTCTGATTTGATCCAGGATTAATTCTTGAGCGCTTTGTCCCACAGCAAAAATAATAATTACCGAAGCCACTCCGATAATAATTCCCAAGATAGTTAAAAAAGAACGGAATTTAGCCGCCATTAGATTTTTGAAAGATATTTTTATGGGAATTAATATATTCATGCTTGCGCAATTTTAAATTTATAATTTTAAATTTTGAATCAAATTCCAATGCTTTAATTTTTTAAAACCCCTGCATTGTCATCCCAGAAAGTAAAATTTCTTAGCGACGTAAGGAGCTTTAGAAATTTACTTATGTGGGATCTCATTCATATACAACAAATTAATACATGTTTGAGATTCCAGATAGATAATTTTCTAAAAGCTCTCCGCCAGCTGGCGAATCGCTTAGAAAATTTATCTTCTGGAATGACAGAAAAATTGAATAATGCTCTTAAAATTCATTCGAAATTCAAAATTGGAAATTCTAAATTACTTCAAAAGTTCTCCATCCACTGCTATTTTTCTTTCTTTAACTATTTCATCGGAAATTATCTTGCCGTCTTTTACATTTAAAATCCTTTTGGCATGCTGAGCAGTAAAAGTTTCATGGGTCACCAGAATAATTGTTTTTCCTTCATTATTTAATTTCTGTAAAATTTGCATTATCTGCGTCCCACTTTTAGAATCCAGATTTCCCGTAGGTTCATCGGCAAAAATTATTTCCGGATCAGTTACTAGCGCCCGTGCTATCGCTACTCTTTGTTTTTCTCCTCCAGAGAGCTGATTGGACAAATAATCTGTGCGATGTTCCATGCCAACTGATTTCAAAGCTTCGGTAATTCTTTTTTCGTTAATTTTACTGCTGATGTTTCTATTGTATAAAAGAGGCAGCTCTACATTTTCATACACGCTTGTGCGAGGCAAAAGATTAAAAGTTTGAAAAACAAAACCAATTTTGCTATTTCTAGTTTCAGCCAGCATATCATCTGAGAAATCTCTAGTATTTTTTCCTTCTAATAAATATTCTCCCCCGCTGGGCTTGTCCAGAAGTCCCAACATCTGCATCAAGGTTGATTTACCGCTTCCGCTAGGACCCATAATAGAGACAAACTCCCCTTTTTCTACATTAAAAGAATTTTCACGCAACGCCAAAGTCTCCACTTCACCATTAATGTAAGTCTTGGTTAGATTTTTTACTTCGATAATTGGAATTGACATATTTTATTTCGCTTCTTTCGTAAAAGTTATTACATCTTCTCCGCCATTTAAACCAGAGATAATTTCTGTCATTCCGTCATCTCCCCGCAAGCCTGCTTTTACATTTACCTTTTTAGTAGTTTTAACTTCATCTTTCACTTCCAAAACTTCCACATATCGATTGCCCTCATCATTTTTAATCGCTTGATTGGAAACTGCCAGAACATCTTTCTTCTCGGCAGTTAAAATATCAATATCGGTACTCATCCCTGACTTGATGCGATTATCTTGAGTTAAAATTTTAAAGGTCACTTCATAATAAACCACATCCTGAATAATAGTTGCAGCTGGTTCTATCTTGGTAACTTCAAATTCAAATATTTCATCTGAAAGAAAAGCATCAAAAGTCGATTGTCCTTTTTGTCCTATTTTAATTTTATTAATATCTGACTCTGGGATATTGGCTTTGATTTCAAAACCTTTTTCTCCTGACACACTCACAATCGGTGTTGCCATAGAAGCCATCTCTCCTTCTTCTAAATATTTCTTGGTAATAATTCCATCCACAGGCGCATAAACAATATTTTTCTTTAATTGTTTTTGTAATGTCCAAGTAGTAGCTCGTGCACTCTCTACTGTTAGTTTAGCTGCCTCCTTTTCCTCTGGCTTTAATGCATCCCATTTTCGCCTCTTTAAATCCAATTGCTCTTGCTGAATTTGGAGTGCAATCAAAGCTTCCGTTAATTGAGAACGTACTACGGAATCATTAATTTTGGCAATTTTTTGTCCAGCTGTTACTTTATCGCCAACTTCCACTAATAACTCATCAACCGTCCCGCTTATTTCAGGAGTAATATCTATCTTACTAGTATCACTCACTTCTCCAGTTACGGAAACAGTTTGCTCAATATCTGCCTTAGCTACTTTTTCCGTGGTGTACTCCGGCCCAGTTTCTTTGGGTTTGAAATAGTAAAAAGCACCCGCACCCAAAATCGCTAGTACAATTATCCAGATGATTATTTTTTTTCTTTTTTTCATATTTATTTTATGTGAATTAAGAAGTATGAATTAAGAATTAAGATTCAGAATTCATGTATTTTGTTGATTTAATCAATCCGTTGGTAATTTTTTGTACCAGCGTAGTTTGCTGAGCTATTTTTTTAAATTTATCATTATCTAAAATTTTTAAATCTCTACAGATTACTAATTGATTCTGCAATTCTGTTATGGAACCAAGGGATATGTGATAAAACTGAATTTTTTCCTTTATGCCTTTGCGACTAAATCCCTCTGCGATATTTGATGTTATAGAAACTACGCATCTTCTCATTTGAGAAATTAAACCGAATCTCTCATCCTCAGGAAATAGTTTTGTTACATTATAAATTTCCAAAACCAACTTATGCCCTTCTCTCCAAGCGTTTAAATCAGTAAACGATTTTATTTTTTCTTTTTTGTTTTCCATAATTTACAAATCTTAATTCATAATTCTTAATTCATAATTCATTTTTACAAAAGACTCGTCTGTTTACACTTCCCATCCAACGCCGCATTCACCATCTCATCCGCCACCTTATTCTTTTCACGCATCACATGATTAAATTTAACTTCTTTAAAATCCAGCATTAAATTCCAAATTTCAATAAAATATTTTTGGATTCTTTCTTCTTTTAATTTGTACTCATGATTAAGTTGCTTAACCATTAATTCGCTATCAGCATAGCATTCAATTTCAAATTGTTTGGCTTTAGTTTTTCCCAGCAGAGCTTTGACTTTTTTCAGACCAAAAATCAATGCTTCGTATTCAGCATCATTATTGGTTTTTATTCCGATACATTCTCCGTATTTTTTATCTAATGTCTTTATCCAAACACCAATCCCCGCTGGTCCAGGATTTCCTCGCGAACCACCGTCAGTGTAGATTACTATTTTATTTTCCATGTTTAAATAATAACACAAAAATATAAAATATTCTATATTTTATATTGTATTTTATATTATAATTATTCACTCTCTCTAAAACCAACCCATCTTTATCGTCTTTGCGAGTAATTTCTGTACTCAGAAATTGCGTGGCAATCTAGGTTTTAAAGTGTGTAATTCTGGATTGCCACGTCGGAGTACCGACTCGCAAAGACAAACTCTATTCTGTCTTTGGAGAAAACTGGCCAGTTACTTTATCTTTTTTGTTTCAAATTAAAATCTAACATGCAAATTCAAACAAATAAAAAATCTCTTAGGAAAATGATATTCTTAAGAGATTTTTTTCTGAAAAAGATTTGTCGTGCTACATCAGGTCATAACATCCAAAAACATTTCGCAAGCATTTTGACCCACTCTCCCCTTAAGAATCTTTAGGGCATGTTCTAAATTTTCAGTAAGCGAGAAAATATCCGTACCTATTTTATCAGGAGATCCATCGCTCCTAATCACCTCTGCCGACATAACAACTTCAGGCACACCCTCATCGTTTCTCTTGATTGTAATTTCAAATCTTAAAGATTTTCCATTATCAGCCATAATAATAACCTCCTCTTAAATTAAAACGACAATTATACTTCTGCCTGTTAATATATCCAAAAAAATAACTCTTTGCCTTCCATATACAGTAATCGAAAAGCAAGAAAAAATCAAGTGCAGGAACAGAGCACTGCATAACTCCTCACTGACCCCTATGAAAAAGTATGCATGTCTTTGCGAGGAAGGTATTCCTGACGTGGCAATCCAGGAAAATATGCTTAATCAAGAATTCTGTTTTTCTGGACTGCCACGCAATTTGAGAGTACTCAAATTACTCGCAGAGACAAAACAAAGAAAAAATTCGAATCAAAAAACCGCCCTTTATTTCAAGACGGTTTTTTTATTGAAAGTTTTTGAAAATTATTTTACTTGTAATCCTGGTCCCATCGTAGAACAAAGCACAGCTTTGGCAATCAATTTTCCTTTAACTGCTTCTTGTTTAGCTTTTTCAAGCGCCTCAATCAGAGAATCAAAATTTTCTTTCAATTGAGCTTCGCTAAAAGATGCTTTGCCGATAACTTGGTGGACATTTCCAGTATTGTCATTTTTAAAGCTCATCTTTCCTTTTTTGAGCATTTCTACCGCTTCTTTGATTTTGTCAGTTACGGTATCAGTTTTTGGATTAGGCATAAGTCCCTTTGGTCCAAGAATTTTAGCTATTGAAGCTAATTTGGGCATCATTTCTGGAGTAGCGACTAAAATATCAAAATCAATTTTTCCTTTTTTAATGTCTTCAATTAATTCTATTCCCGCTACCACATCAGCTTTGGCCTCTTTGGCCTCTTTGGCTTTGGTAGTAGTAATAACTGCAATCCTCTTGGTCTTGCCTGTTCCATGTGGGAAAACAACTGAACCGCGAAGCTGTTGATCACCTTTTTTTGGATCAATATTAGTTTTTACATGAACTTCTACGGATTCATCAAAATTAGCGATTTTATTTTCTTTAACGATTTTAATCGCTTCTTCTAGAGAATAAAGTTTATTCTTCTCTATTTTTTCCATTACTCCTTTGTACTTTTTTCCTCTTCTCATATTTTTTCGTGGTAATAATGAAGTTGTGCTTAGTACAATCTCCTCCCACAAATTACTTATTATTATTTAAATAAATCAAATTATTATTTTTGAGTGATTGAAAAAATTCTCCAACCACTCATCAACTTCTGCCGACATTTTACGCTTGGACAATTCAATTTTCATCAAATGCCGATTCCTCACTTTCGTGAGTATTTTTTTCTTTCTGAAAAAGACTAACTCCCCCATAAACATTTTTCCAAATGAAAATGAATACCACTACTACCACGCCCATTGCGCAAAATATTTTTGCCCAAAAATCAAACCTTCCCTCTTGAAATCCCCAGCATCCTAGCATAATCAAAATGCCTAAAATAAGAAGACTTACAAATTTAAGTTCCATTATTTCCGCTTCTGGAGAAATTTCTATACAGAAAGATTTATCCATTTTTTCATACAACCAGACACTTACTCTTCGGAAAATCTTATTCATAATTCATAACCTCCTGGTTATCGATGGTTTATCTTTCCATGGGCGATAGCCAAATCTCCCATAATATTCTTGTCCTAACTCGCAGATAACAACAGTGATAACTCCTGCTAAAACAAATATTTGCCAACCTAAATTATTATTTTTTAAAATAAAATAAGCCGATGATAATAACGCAATCACAGCCAACAAAGAAAGAACTTTCAAGTATATCTCAAAAATATTTTCTCTTGTCATGGCGCCACCTCTTTGTTTTTGGCAGAAATCCAATTTCGTAAAACTACAGATTTTTAATCTTAACTTCCCAAATTCCTACATTCCTAAATTCTTAAATTCCCAGTTTCTCAATTATTCAACCTTAATCCCCATTGATCTAGCTGTGCCTTCGATAATTTTCATCGCAGCCTCCACATCATCAGCATTAAGATCTTCCATTTTTTTCTCAGCAATTTCTTTCACTTGAGCTTTGGTAACTTTTCCTACCTTATCTTTCAAAGGATTACCAGCGCCCTTTTCTACTCCAGCGGCTTTCTTTAGTAAATCTGAAGCAGGTGAAGTTTTCATAATAAATGAAAAACTTCTATCCTCATTAACTGTAATTTCAACTGGCACGATATCTCCCATTCTCTCTTGGCTCTTATTATTAAATTGAGCACAGAAATCTTGAATGTTAACTCCATGTTGTCCCAAAGCTGGTCCAACTGGTGGAGCTGGATTTGCTTTTCCAGCTGGTATTTGAAGTTTTATAACTGTTTTTGCCTTTGCCATAATTGTATCATTTTAACATTTTAACATTTTAACATTTAAGCATCACCCCAAGAAATACTATATTTTAATAAAATCTCAGACTCTGCCTATGTTAATATGCTAATATGTTACTTGCTAATATGAATTTATATTTTTTTAATCTGTAAAAAGTCCAATTCAACTGGAGTCTCTCGACCAAAGATTGAAACTGAAACTTTTACTTTTCCTCTTTCTTCATCAATTTCTTTTACTTTTCCATCATGATCCTTAAACGGTCCATCGGTAATTTTAACTGATTCCCCCTCTTTGATATCCAATTTATATTTTGGCTCAGATACTCCAATTCTCTTTTTAAGAGCCTTAACCTCCTCTGGATCAATAGGAGTTGGAGTTGTGCCTAGTCCGATAAATCCTGTAACATTGGGTGTGTTTCTAACCACATACCAAGAAGCGTCTGTTACAATCATATCTACTAAAACATATCCGGGATAAATTCTCTCCTCTATCGTTACTCTTTTACCACTTTTAATCTTAATCTTTTTTTCCTTGGGGACAATCACATCAAAAATCAAATCCTGCATATCCATAGATTCAATTCTTTGTTTTAAATTGTAGGCCACGTTATCTTCATAACCGGAATAAGTGTGCAGTACATACCAAGCGCGACCATGATGTTGACTTTGTTTTGCCATATTTCAAACATTTCAACATTTTAACATCATATAAATAATGTTTTTTGTTAACGTGTTAATATGCTAATTGCTAACATGATTTAAAATTATTTTACAATGAAATTCTTCAAAATTCCGCCGAAAAGATAATCCAAGCTTCCCAAAAACAAAGAAATCACCACACTTACTCCAATAATTATGAGAGTGTAATTCAATGTCTGCTTTTTAGTTGGCCAATTGACTTTTAACAATTCTGCCTTGGCCTCGACGATAAAATCAAAAATTTTTTTCATTGATTTTTTTTAATTTTTAGGGCTATTTTTTAGCCTTTTTTAAAAAGCCTCTCAGGGCTTTTATGTTTATAAATATATAGTATATTGAGAGATTTGTCAAACATGATTCTTTACGAATTACTAATTCATACGAATTTACGAATTTCGCCATCCACCACCTGTCATTGCGAGTAAATATTGTACTCGATATTTACGTGGCAATCTCAAAATAACAAAACTAAAACCCAATTCATAAATCTTAAATCTTACATCATAAATCATCCTTTATCTGTTTCCCTTAAAACCTTGGGAATTTTTTTGAAATCTTTTATTAGCGTCTGGCGCAGTCCGCCATTATAGAGAGCGGCCGCGGGATGATAGAGGGTAAAAAAAGTTTGCTCACCTATTTCGGGAAAATCTTTTTTAATCGCTTTTCCATGCGCTTCGGATATTTTTAATTCAGGCAAAAATAAATTCATCGAATGCCTGCCCAGAGTAACAATAATTTTAGGTTGGATAATGGCAATTTGTTTTTCCAGCCATGGCCAACAAATATCTTTTTCTTCTTGAGAGGGGTCGCGATTTTCGATCGGACGGCATTTGACTGTATTAGCAATATAGACGTCTTCTCTTTTTAATTTTATGATTGCCAGCATTTCATCCAAAAACTTTCCCGCCGCTCCCACGAAAGGCGCACCTAGTTCATCTTCTTTTTTCCCCGGCGCTTCGCCGATAAACATAATCTGCGCGTTGGCACTCCCCGCCCCTGGCACAACTTGCTTGCAACCATTACTAAGCGCACACTTTGTACAAGCTAGCATTTCTTTATTTAATTTTTCTAATTTTTCTTTGTTCATACAATTATAGGTCATATGTCATCTCGACTAAGTAAATTTCTGTACTCGGAAATTTATGCATGGAGAGATCTAATAAATACTATCA
>LBQR01000028.1:837-24949 GCA_000990945.1 Candidatus Moranbacteria bacterium GW2011_GWF2_35_54 | reverse complement strand
ATTTTTTTGGGCGGAAGTGTTATATTGGCAGGACTAATTGCCGTGGCGCCCTATCGATTAAATAGAATATTGGTTTTTCTTAATCCCGAGCATGATCCTCAGGGAGTGGGTTATCAAATTACTCAAGCGTTATTGGCAGTGGGTTCAGGGGGCGTGTTGGGAGTGGGCTTGGGCCATAGCCGGCAAAAATTTAACTATCTTCCCGAGCCTGTCGGGGATTCTATTTTCGCAATTGTAGGAGAAGAATTAGGAATGATAGGGGCGGTTATTGTGGTTATTCTTTTTATTTTTTTTGCTCTGCGAGGATTAAAAATAGCCAAAAATGCTCCGGACGATTTTGGAAAAATTATGGCGGTGGGTATTGTAGGCTGGGTTATCTTCCAAGCTTTTGTAAATATTTCTGCTATTTTGGCTATTATTCCTCTTACCGGCATACCGTTGCCGTTTATCAGTTATGGAGGGACATCGTTTGTTTTTCTGATGGTGGGGATGGGAATATTGCTCAATATTTCAAAGCAGAGTAAAATATAAGAGTAAATATAATTTTCAATTACAAATTTCCAATTTCTCCGCCTGCCATAGCCTGGCACTGGCGGGCAGGCAATAAATGTCAAATTAAAAAATGTCTAAATCATTTAAAAAATTTAGACTTTGACATTGTGAGGATTAAGTGCTTTTTTATTTGGCTATAAAAATGCTAAAATGTTAATATGCTAAAATGTTAAAATGATTATTTTATGCTTATCGCTCAATTTCAAACCATCCCTGAAGTAATAGATGTCTTAAAAATTCTTTTTACGGGACTCTTGGCTTTTGGAGTGGCTTTTTTTATTACTCCTTTCTGGACCAATATTTTATATAAATATAAAATTGGCATAAAAATAAAAACTAATTCAGTTGACGGCAAGAAATTGAGTTTCGTCAATAAATTGCATGCGGGCAAGGCGGGCACTCCCACTATGGGCGGATTAATTGTCTGGGTAGCGGTGCTGATTCTTATTTATGCTTCCAATTTTATATTTCCCATTATTGCCAAGATATTGGATATAAATTTTATTGCCAGATTGGATTTTTTGAGTCGTTCACAAACCTGGCTTCCCCTCTTTGCTTTAGTGGCTGCTGGAATTTTGGGGTTACTGGATGATTATATGAGCATTAAAGGGATAGGGTCCAATAAAGGCGGAGGAATGAGATTTGCGATGCGATTCTGGTGGCTTTTTGGAATTGCAGCGGCGGGGGCATGGTGGTTTTTCTATAAATTAGGCTGGGATAAATTGCATTTGAGTGCGATTGGCGATTTTTATATTAATTGGTGGTACATTCCTCTTTTTATTTTTGTAATTTTATTCACGGCTATTTCTTCTAACGAGACTGATGGACTAGACGGTTTAAATGGCGGAGTTTTGTTTATGGCATTTTCTTCGTTCGCGATTATTTCTTTTGCGCAAAACAGAGTGGACTTGGCTGCTTTTTGCGCTGCTATCTCCGGAGCATTATTGGCTTTTTTGTGGTTTAATATTTATCCGGCGCGGTTTATCATGGGGGACACTGGGGCGATATCTTTGGGGACAACATTGGGAGTAGTGGCCATGCTTAATAATGCTATTATTCCGCTTTTTATAATTGTGTTTATTTATGTTTTGGAATCCGGAAGTGTGTGCATTCAATTAACCAGCAAAAAACTTTTTGGCCGAAAGGTTTTCTTGGCTGCTCCAATTCACCATCATTTCGAAGCCAAGGGTTGGCCGGAGCCTAAAGTAGTGATGCGAGCGTGGATTATTTCAATAGTTTTTGCTTTAATCGGGGTGATTGTGGGAATTTTGGGGATGGACTAGCCGTTCAAAGCTTTGAACGGAATTTTAAATTTTAAATTTCGAATTTCTAATGAATTTCCAAATGAATAAATGTTAAAAAAATAAAAAGTATAGCTTAAGATAAAAAATTAAAATAAAAAGCGAGTTCGTAATTTCGTATAAATTCGTACTTCGTAGAGACTTCCATGAAAATAAAAAAAATACAAAACGCAGATTTAAAAGGAAAAAATGTTTTAGTGCGGGTGAGTTTTAATGTGCCCTACGAGGGCAATGTTATTAAAGAGCCTTATAAAATAGAAACGGTTAAAAAAACAATCGATTATATCATCGCCCAAGGAGGCAAAGTAACGATGATGTCGAATTTAGGACGACCCGAGGAATATCAAAAAGAGCATCCTGGACTAGAATGGATGAGCATGTTTTCTTTTAATAATATAATTGGAGAAATTCAGAAAATTTTAGAATTAAAAATTAAAATTATTCCTAGCTGTGATTCCAACGTGATAAATAAATATAGATTGCAACATAGTGATCAGTGTGATGCATTCCTTTTGGAGAATATAAAATTTTATAAAGAAGAGGGAGAGAATGATGAAAATTTTGCTTCGCGACTAGCGGAAAATTTCGATGTGTTTGTAAATGAATCTTTTAGTGATTGTCACAGAGGATTTGTTTCGACAGTGGGAGTGGCTAAAAAGTTGCCTTCCTTTGCGGGTTTTCAATTGCAAAAAGAAGTAGAAAATTTATCCAGAGTAAAAGACCATCCTGAGCATCCGGCCGTGGCAATTATCGGAGGAGCAAAGATCGAGACAAAATTGCCACTTATAAATTCTTTTGTTAAAAATTATGATTTTGTTTTAGTGGGAGGGAAAATTGCCAATGAAGCCATTGACGCTAAAATGAATTTTGATTCTAAAGTAATTTTGCCAATGGATTTTGCTAATGAGGGAAGGTTAGATATCGGAGAAAAAACTATCGAGAAATTTTGTGAGATAATTTCCCACGCCGAAACAATTGTTTGGAACGGACCAATGGGACTTTTTGAAAAAAAACCTTATGACAATGGTACTAGAAAAATATTAGAAGCTATTTCAGAAAGTGGCGCTTTCTCCGTAATTGGTGGAGGAGAATCAGTTCAAGCAGTTAATGAAAGCAACTTAGAGCATGAACTTTCTTTCATCTCCACTGGCGGTGGAGCGATGCTTGAATTTCTCAGCGGCGAACCAATGCCAGGATTGGAAGTGTTGATTGAGAAATAATTTAATATTATTTAATTAACGCATTAACGAGTTAACGAATTATCAATATTGATTATGGCGACAAAAAAAGAAATTGTTTCTAAAATTGAGGAGATTAAAAGAGTTACAAATATAAAAGTTAATTCTTATAAGACTATAACAAGGGGCGGTGAGAGTTTAATTATTGAAATTAATGGAAAATGGATTTTTCGTTTTCCTAGAAATTCAATTTCCAAAGAAAATACAAAAGAACGATTAGATTTTTTGATTTCATTTGCCAAAATATCACCTTTGAAAATCCCAATACCGAAATATATAGAAGATGGTTTTGTGGGTTATGAAAAAATACAGGGAAGTCATCCTCGTCCAACTAATATTAAAAATCTTACAGAGCGAGATAGGCTCAAGATTGCTAAGCAAATTGGATTGTTTTTAAAAGGGCTTCATAATTTTAAAAGTAAGAAAATCAATTTTGATACGGGATATTTGGTTATGAGAAAAGATGATTATAAAACTTGTCCCAAAGAAATTTCTAAATATTTGAACACAGACGAAATTAAAAATCTTGAAGTTAAATTAAAAGCGATTGCAAACAATCCTTTGAATTTTAAAAAACCAACATCAATTATCCATGGTGATTTTTATTTCAATAACATAATATGGAATCCAGACAAAAAAGTCATTACTGGCGTAATAGATTGGGCAAACTTAGGATTGGGCACACCTGCCATGGATTTTATTATGTTGGCTGATTTTAATAAAAATAAAAACGATAAATTTTTAAAAAATATCTTAAAATATTACGGTGCCAAAGGGGATGATTTATTTTTCCAAATCAAAGAGAATGCCATCATTGATACGATGAATTGGTTCTGGTCTTATTATAAAGAAAACAACTCTAAAGGCGTTGTAAAAATGATAAAGAAACTAAAGAACATATTAGCTTAAAATAAAACAAGATAAAATTTTAAAATATGGATAAATTATAATGGAAATAAAATAATAATTCTATTACGAAAGAGTCTGGGATTTTTGGTCGTATTGCAGTGGCGAATCAATGTCAGGAACAGGAGTGCTTATAGAAGAATAAGACTAATTTCAAATGCTAAATTACCAATGCCAAATAAATAACTATTTCTTTTGAAAATAAAAGACCACCTCTGAATCATGCTTGATTCATTGGTGGCTTTATGTATAGTTTGTTATCTTCGTGCCCGCTTGCCATGCTAGCAAAGATTTGCGGACAGGAATGTGGAGATCTCCTTGTTTGCGCTGAATTACTTTTTGATCTCAAAAATGGCCAAAAATTCTTCGGACAAGTCGATTATATCCGTAATTTTTGTAGGAGTGGCTGATGGGCCCACGGAATTACGACCGAGTTGTTCGCATATTTTATCGAGGACGGATTGAGCTATCGAGGTAAGACGAGATGAGGATATCCCCATAGATAGTGCCTTATCCAATCCTTCTTCAAAGATGCGATCTTTTTTTTCTAGCTCTTTTAATTTTTCAAGCAGGGCCTTCATAAATGGATAGCAAAAACCATCGATGGCTGTATCTGGAATGCAAATTTCTTGCTGTATGCGTTTTTTAGTCATTTTCCTTTCTCCCTTTGATTAATGAAGACATTAGCGTCTTGTTTAAAAACTAGCCTTAGCCAACTTATGACAATAGTATATGTTTAATTGTTTGTCAAATTTTTTTCTATTTTTTTGTTTTTGCTATGGACAAAATTAAAATAGTGTGTTTCAATGTAATGTCAGTAAAAATACTGTATAATTGTTTATGGCAAATCGCCATAGAGTAGTTGACAACCTAAAAAAGGAGCTGGATATGAAAAAGATGTTATTGGCAGGCGGATGTATTTTCTTCTTGATGCTTTGCGTTATCTCCCAAGGATTTGCTCAGCAAGATGCGCCATCAACTAAGGAATCCCAAGTTTTCACTGAAAATGATCAGCTGAATCTTGAAAGAGCAATCGAACAGGAAAATTGGGAAACTGCTATTTTTTATTGCGAAAAGCGCCGACGGCGCTTTCGTGCAGAAGCTAATGCGCTTGAAGCCAAGATAAAAAATTTGGCAGAGTTGCTAATACAACTCAATGATCCAGATATTACTGCAAGAGTAAATACGCAGTTAAAAGAGCTCGACGTCGTATTGAAAAAAACAGCGGAGCTTACTCGCAAAGATGATAAAATGCTTCAAGATCTCAAAAGAATCGCCATGGAGAAAAAATCTCTTTCAGGAAAAAAAGCATAAGAATTTTTTTGCAGGGTGATGCGGTTATTTTTTTACTGAGCAAATTGCTCAAAATTGTAAACCATAAATGATAGGAGGAAAAAGTGGGAAAGAAAAAGATTAAATTGCGAAAACGTGATGCTGAGAGAATAGCTGAGTTTGCCGCTGCTCTTACAAAAGAGCTTGGGATTTTCGGTCGTATTGCGGTGTCAAATTGTAAGCAGCAAGTAATGGCCGAGAAAAAAGTGGGAAGTCCCTACCCGGTGACTCGCTCAATTGCTGTTAACAAGGCTAACCAATCTGCATACACTGGTATGAGAACGAGGATTACTGCAGAAGTGGTCTTGTCAGGAAAAAGAACTCTGGGTCTTTATGGGATAGATCCGGAAAAGTTCGTGCCGTTTGCCGGTGGCTGTCCGATTTACACCCAAGAGGGTATCCACATCGGGGGCGCCGGATTCTCCCAGGAAACAGCTGTGACGGATGAGCGAATTATTGCTACGGCCATCGAAGCCTGCGGATTTCTTTCGGATGCGCCGAAAAAGGAAGATATCTCCTTGGAAAAAATCCAAAAAGCTGCCAAAAAGGTGAAAAAGAGAATGAAAAAAGGGAAATAGTATTTTTTCCTTTCGGAAAATTTCAGAACACGGATGAGTCAGAAGACTTGTCCGTGTTTTAAATTTGTTAAACATTATTAACTAGTTTATTTGAGATCTCTCCACTCTAAATTTTTGAGTACAAAAATTTATACGGTCGAGATGACGTAGCGTTATATGATCTTATCTTTGGGGAGCTAGGCTTTAAAATAGTCTTTGAATATTAAATCGTAATTTTGTATAAATTTCTAATTAGTAGAGATGTAACTGCTCTCTGACCCTACAAAAAAATCAGACATGTCTTTGCGATGTTTAAATTATCTCCAAAGATGATTTAAAACTCCTGACGTGGCAATCTAGGAATATGTTTAATTAAGAGTTCTGTTTTTCTGGACTGCCACGCAATTTGAGAGTACTCAAATTACTCGCAGAGACGGGTAAAAAAAGATATGAGTGGGGGTCAGTGAGGAGTTAAGTAGAGATTTATTGACTTTCTCTCATTAATAATGTATAGTGTATTATTCTTTGAAAATAGAATAAAAATGAATTCAGTTTTGTAGATGCATCAAAATCCAACCACTCAAGAGGAGAACAGCCATGAAAAGAATTATTTTATTGGTCGCAATTACGTTGGCAGTAGCTTGTAAATCTGCCGATGCAACTGGCTACACGGTAGTCGAAATATCCAGTAATAGCAAGGATAATGTATACGCCCTAAACAACAATGGCTGGGTGACCATATCGACAGTCCTTGGCTATATGCAATCAGAAATGTCTCTCTGGGTCAATGGCTCTCGAATGAAAATTGGAGTAGCCGGGTTTGGGACAAATAGTCCAAGGCACTTGAATGATTACAATGAGGTGGCGGGAGATTATGGCACAGGTCAGCCATTCTTCTATATGCCAGGAAGAGGAATTTTTACTATTCCGAGGTCGGGCAATTTTACGGGATTAAACAATTCTGGTTTTGCTACCATGTTCTCAAGCCTAAAAGTTATGGAATCATCTGCCTATAACTTGCGGGACAACATGGAATTACCTTTCCCAGCTAATCGCAGAGGTCTGTTTTCGACCGTGCACTTGGAAGACATTTCAAATACTAATGTGTTGGCTGGTTATATGGTCACCAAAGAAAAATCAGGCGTTTCAGAGAATGCTTTTGTATTCTATAAACAAAAATTCATCTATTTAAAAGGTGGTAAGGGGGCCAAGGCTCTTTTTATTAACGATAACAACTGGGTTGTCGGGACGGCGAACGGCAAAATAATGCTCTGGAGAAGCTTTTATAAAAATCCGATAATCATCGCGAATGGCTTACCTCTCGGCATAAATAACCGTAATCAAGTTTTTGGGTATGGGTGGATTTGGGAAAACGAAACAATGGTTCCATCCATAAATATCCTGAGCGATATCCCGGGTTACTCTAATTATACCGAGTGTGGTATCGTAGACATAAATGATCGGGGCCAAATATTGGCGAAAGTGTCGGATAATGCCGGTGGAATTAAATCGATTTTGGTTAAACCAAAAGAAGGTTTATCTCTTCCGAGCAAAAGCGCTGTTTTTCAAGCGCTTGTCAGAAAGTGATAAATCACATATGGGAGACAGGAGGACTTCAACGTTGTTGAGTCCTCCTATTTTAATTAATATTTTTGTAATTTTAGTTTCAGGTAGTTTTTTAATATAGATGATAAAAGCTCAATAATTATTTGAAATTCTACCACTTCTTTAGTTATCCACCACAGTAATAAGTATAAGCCTTTTTTATTTGACACTATTTTTAAAATGTGTATAATAAGTTATGCAATTAAATAACTTATTTTAAAACTCATTAGATGACTCTTTTTGTTAATGCACAAAGAGTTGTTATGGGAATTGTTTTTATGTCTAAAAGCAAGAAGGAACTACGAGTAAAAAAAAGGATAGGTTCATCATCGTCTCTATCTAAGAGAAAATTCTTCAAAAAGAGTTTTATGGTTTCTCTCCCAAACCTAATTGAATCCCAAACAGATTCATATAATTGGTTCTTGGAGAAAGGTTTTCAGGATTTAATTGATGAGGTTAATCCAGTTAAAGACTCTTCCGGAAATTTAGAAGTTAACATCTCGGGTTTTTATTTAGACGAACCAAAATACATTGAGTCCGTATCAAAAGAAAAAAATATTTCTTTTGAAGCTCCTTTGAAAGCGAGAGCATCGCTACTTATCAAAAAAACAGGAGAGATTAGAGATCAGGAAATTTATCTTGGGGATTTCCCAATAATGACAGACAGAGGAACATTTATTATAAACGGAGTTGAAAGAGTTGTAGTGCATCAGTTAATCCGAAGCCCCGGAGTGTTTTTTACTATGGATTACCAAAAAGGCAAAAAAACTTTTGGCGCAAAAATTATTCCTAACAGAGGAGCTTGGCTTGAAATTGACACTGATTACGACGGCGTAATTTCCGTTAAAATTGATAGAAAAAGAAAATTACCAATAACTTCTCTCCTTCGCGCTTTCGGACAAAGCGATGCAATGATGCGAAAATCTTTTGCAGATATTAATAGGGGAGACATAGATTATATTGAGACTACTTTGCATAAAGATATTTCCAAAACTGCTGGTGAAAGTTATAAAGAAATTTACAAAAGAGTCAGACCGGGAGATTTTGCTACCGAAGAAAATGCCAAGCAAATGATAGACTCAATGTTTTTTGATTTTGACAAATACGATTTTGGTAGCGTAGGAAGATACAGACTTAATCAACGTTTGGAAGTAAGCCTTTCTGACGAAAAAGAAAACCGAGTATTAATGGTGAGCGATTTGATTTTGATAATTAAGGAAATCATCCGGTTAAATAATGATCCGCTAGCGCAAGCTGATGATATCGATCATCTTGGAAATAGGCGCGTAAGAGGAGTGGGAGAATTGATTCAAAATAAATTAAGAGTAGGAATGTCTCGAATGGCTAGAAATGCTAAAGATAGAATGAGTACTTGCGACGTTGAAACGGTTGTCCCCGGCCAAATTGTTAATTCAAGACCGGTCGCGGCTGCGGTTAAAGAATTTTTCTCTAGTTCTCAATTATCTCAATTTATGGATCAAGTTAATCCATTGGCTGAGCTTGAGCACAAAAGAAGACTTAGCGCGATGGGACCAGGCGGTTTGACAAGAGAACGAGCAGGCTTTGAAGTGCGCGATGTGCATCATTCTCATTACGGAAGAATTTGTCCCGTACAAACTCCAGAAGGTCCAAATATCGGCTTGGTAGGGCAAATGGCTACCTATGCCAGAATAAATAAGTATGGATTTTTAGAAACCCCTTATTTAAAAGTGGAAAAAAATGTAAAGAATGACGTTGAGTTGCTTGAAAATAGAATTTTAGATGAAAACATTGCTGGAGTAGGTAAAAAAGGTGATAAAATTGATGCTAAAATGGCCAAAGAAATCGTTAAAACTAAAAAAGATGTTATTAACGTAGTGCCTTTTATTACGGAAAAAATTGAATTTATCGATGCTACTGTAGAAGACAGAAAAAGCATTGCTCATGCTGGAATTAAAACCGATGGATCTGGTAATATTTTAACCAAAAATGCCGAAGCTCGAGTTAAGGGTCATCCTTCTATGATTGATGTGGAAAATTTGGATTTTGTGGATGTGTCTGCCAAACAATGTATTTCCGTGGCAACTTCTATGATTCCTTTTTTAGAGCATGATGACGCCAACCGAGCACTCATGGGTTCAAATATGCAACGTCAAGCAGTGTCTTGTGTCAAACCTGAAGCTCCAATCGTGGGAACTGGGATTGAAGACAAAGCCGCCGCCGATAGCGGACAGGTAGTTTTAGCTGCAAGAGATGGAGAAGTTATCGTAGCAGATGCAAGCAGAGTTGTAGTAAAAGAAGAAAATCCTGCTGGCGCAAAAAATAAATTTTATAAACGAGAATATGTTTTGCAAAGTTTCGCCAAGTCCAATGCTTTTACCAGTATGAATCAAATTCCGCGAGTTACCGTGGGCGATAAGGTGGAAAAAGGAGATCTTTTGGCTGATGGAGCATCAACTGACAATGGAGAAATTGCTTTGGGTCAAAACGTATTAACTGCTTTTATTCCGTGGGAAGGTTATAACTTTGAAGACGCTATTATTCTTTCAGAAAGATTATTACATGATGATAGATACAGTTCTATCCATATCGAGGATTTTTCACTAGACGTGAGAGATACCAAACTTGGACCGGAAGTGGTAACAAGAGATATCCCAAATATTGGAGAAGACAGGCTAAAAAATCTTGATCAGGACGGAATTATCAGAGTTGGAGCAGAAATTGTTTCAGGTGATATTTTAATCGGAAAAATTACGCCAAAAGGTGAAGGTGATTTGACTGCCGAAGAAAGATTGCTTCGCGCAATATTTGGAGAAAAATCCAGAGATGTAAAAGATTCTTCACTTTATCTTTCTCATGGCAAACATGGTAAAGTGGTGGATGTTAGAATTTTTTCTCGCGAACAAGGCGATAAATTATCAACCGGAGTTATCAAGAAAATTCAAATTTCAGTAGCTCAACTCCGAAGAGTGGCGGTAGGAGATAAATTGGCCGGCCGCCATGGAAACAAAGGTGTTATTTCAAGAATTGCACCGGTAGAAGATATGCCTCATTTGCCAGACGGAACTCCAATGGATGTTATTTTAAATCCTTTGGGAGTTGCCAGTCGTATGAATATTGGTCAGATTTTGGAAATTCATATGGGTTGGGCCGCCTCAAAATTGGGTTACAAAGTAGCTACTCCGGCGCTTGATGGTATAAGCGAAGAAGATATCAAGGGAGAGTTGAGAAAAGCCGGATTACCAGAAAATGGAAAGATCAGATTGATTGATGGAAAAACCGGAGATTATTTTGATAATGAATCAACCGTGGGAATGATGTACATAATGAAGCTCAACCATCTTATCGACGACAAGATGCACATGCGCTCAATCGGACCTTACTCTTTGATAACCCAGCAACCTTTAGGAGGAAAAGCTCAATTTGGCGGACAACGTTTTGGAGAAATGGAAGTTTGGGCACTCGAAGGTTATGGAGCTGCTTACACTTTGCAAGAAATGTTGACTATTAAATCTGATGATGTCAGAGGCCGTTCAAGCGCTTATGAATCTATCATTAAGGGAGAAAGGATTAGTAGCCCAAGTATTCCAGCTTCCTTCCATGTGTTAGTAAATGAATTAAAAGGACTATGTATGGATGTAGAATTAACTGGAATTAAAAAAGATCAAGAGGCCGGAGAATAATAAAATAATAGATTACTATTTTAAAATAACTTCATAATATTTTAAGTTAGTTTGTTAACCCTTGTGGTTTTAACTAACCTTTCCCAAAAAAAGTATGGAAAATAATACAGGTGTAAGCGATTTCAAAAGTGTTCGCTTAAGTCTCGCCAGTCCTGATAAAATAATGGGCTGGTCAAGAGGAGAAGTAACTAAGCCAGAAACAATAAACTACAGAACTCAACGTTACGAAAAAGATGGTCTTTTTTGTGAAAAAATATTCGGTCCAGCCAAGGATTGGGAATGCTACTGTGGAAAATACAAAAGAATCAGGTATAAGGGCATTGTTTGTGATAAATGCGGAGTGGAAGTTACCAAGTCAAATGTAAGAAGAGAAAGAATGGGGCACATTAAATTGGCCGTACCAGTTTCTCATATTTGGTTTCTTCGAAGCGTGCCTTCTCGTGTTGGTTTGGCTTTGGGATTGTCTTACCAAAATTTGGAAAGAGTTGTTTATTTTTCAGCCTACATTGTTACCAGCATTGATGAAGAAAGAAGAAAAGAATTTCTTGAACAAGCCAAAAGAGAATATAAAAATAAATTCAAGAAAGCTAAAACAGAAAATAAAGATTCAGCTGATTTAGACGCGACATTGGAAGATTTGAAAGGCCAATATGATTACATCGCCAATGAAGTGAAGAATCTTAAACTGTTCCAAGTTTTATCAGAAATTGATTATTTTAACTTGGCATCTC
Organism: Candidatus Moranbacteria bacterium GW2011_GWF2_35_54; assembly: GCA_000990945.1. GTDB lineage: Bacteria > Patescibacteriota > Minisyncoccia > Moranbacterales > UBA9337 > UBA9337. The sequence goes on along the minus strand of LBQR01000028.1, from coordinate 13,065 downwards.
AAGCCGGACAAGTTTTTACTGCCGGGATTGGCGCAGAGGCTATCAGAACTCTTTTGTCAAATTTAGACATAGAAAGCACCATTGTTTATCTTAAAAAAGAATTAGCTCAAGCAGGCAAAACCAGCGATCAAAAAATTCTCAGAAGAATCAAACTTCTTCAAGGCTTCAAAGAATCAAAACTTGAATTAAATTGGATGTTTCCAACTGTGATTCCTGTGATTCCGCCAGACCTTCGTCCGATGGTGGCGCTAAATGGAGGAAGATATGCCACTAGCGATTTAAATGATCTATATCGTCGAATTATCAACCGAAATAATCGTCTTAAAAAATTGATTAGTTTGGGTGCGCCGGAAGTTATTACTCGAAATGAAAAAAGAATGCTTCAAGAAGCGGTAGATTCTTTGTTTGATAACAGTATGCGCCGTTCACATGCCTCAGTAGCAGCCTCTACCGGTCAAAAAAGACCACTTCGATCTTTGGCTGATTCTCTTAAAGGAAAGCAAGGACGTTTCCGACAAAATTTATTAGGAAAGCGTGTCGATTATTCAGGACGAAGTGTGATTGTAGTTGGACCGCAACTTAAGCTTCACCAAGTTGGTTTGCCGAAGAAAATGGCTCTTGAATTATTTAAACCTTTTATTATAAATAATTTAATTACCAAAGAGTATGCTCACAATGTGAGAATGGCAGGAAGAATGGTGGATACGGAAACTGAAGTGGCTTATGAAATTTTGGATAATATTATCAAGAAGCATTATGTGCTTTTAAACCGAGCCCCCACCTTGCATCGACTTTCAATCCAAGCTTTTCAACCGGTACTTATCGAAGGAAAAGCCATACAATTGCATCCGATGGTGTGTGCCGCTTTTAATGCTGACTTCGATGGAGATCAGATGGCAGTGCATGTCCCGCTTACTGATAAGGCAAGAGAGGAAAGTGCCAACATGATGCTTTCTTCTAAAAATCTATTAAAACCAGCCAGCGGTGATCCGATTACTATTCCTACTTTGGATATCGTTTTGGGTATTTATTATTTGACTCACATCAATGAATCAGTCAAAGAAACGCTTAAATCTTTCTCTTCCGCCGACGAAGCCCTCCTTTCTTACCAATTAGGTTATTTGAAAGTTAATGCCAAGATGAAAGTTGTTTTCAATGGAGAATTGATGGAAACTTCAGTGGGTAGAATAATGTTTAATGAGCTTTTGCCGGAAGAATTAAGATTTATAAATTCTGAAATGAATAAAGCCGAGTTAAAGAAAATAGTTTCCAAGATGATAATTGCAGTGGGTCAAGAAAAGACTGCTGAATTTGTGGATAATGTCAAAAATCTAGGATTTAAAGCGGCTGGAAAATCTGGAATTAGTTGGGGAATGGACGATTTGGTGGTTCCGCCAACAAAACAAAAAATAATGAAAGAATCCGAAGATAAAATTGAAGTTGTCTTGGAACAATACAATGACGGTCTTTTGACTGCTGAAGAAAAGAAAAATAAATCTATTGAGATCTGGAATGAAGCCAAGAATAGAATTACTGATGAGGTGAGAACTTCTCTAGATAAAGAAGGTCCAGTTTATGCGATGGTTTATTCAAAAGCTAGAGGTAGCGAATCCGTGGTAGTACAGATGACTGGTATGAAAGGTTTGATGGCGGATGCTAGCGGTGAAACTATGGAGTTGCCGGTTAAGAGTTCGTTCAAAGAAGGTCTTAATGTGTTGGAATATTTTATGTCTACTCATGGAGCCAGAAAAGGTATGTCTGACACCGCTCTTCGAACTGCGAGCGCCGGTTATTTGACTCGCCGTTTGGTAGATGTGAGCCAGGATATCGTGGTGCGAGAAGAAGATTGTAAAGACACAGAAGGAACTTATCTATACAAAGAAGACTCTGACAGAATCGGACAAAATTTCTCAGATAGAGTGGGTGGCAGAGTTCTGCTGGAAGATATTATTGATCCAAAAACCAAAGAAAAAATAGCTGCCAAAGGTGATTTGGTTACGCGAGAACAAGCTAAGTCTATTGAAGTTGCCAATATTGCGAAAATCAAAATCAGAAGCGTAGTAGCTTGTAAAACCAGAGTGGGTGTATGTCAGAAATGTTATGGTTTGGATTTGGGAAGAGAAGGTCTGGTTAAAAAAGGAGAAGCGGTGGGAATTGTGGCGGCGCAAGCGATTGGAGAGCCTGGAACCCAGCTTACTATGCGTACCTTCCATGTGGGAGGTGTGGCCGGATCTGACATCACTCAAGGTCTTCCTCGTGTTGAAGAAATTTTTGAAGTCCGTCCGCCCAAAGGAGAAGCTCTTATTTCTGAAGTGGATGGGAAAGTTAAGAGCGTGGAAACTGATGCTCGAGGCAAATATATCACTATCAAGATTGAATCTACCTCAGATAAAAGTGAAATAAAAGAATATCAGATTCCTGCTAATGCAACTATCAAAGTTTCCAAAGATGAATTAATCGCGCAAGGTACAGTTTTATCAGAAGGACATATCGATCTGAAGAAACTGTATAAAGTTATGGGCTATGAAGCAGTACATCGTTATATCGTTCGAGAAATTCAAGAAATCTATGCTTCTCAAGGTGAGGGAATTAATGATAAACACATTGAGGTTATCATTAGACAGATGTTAAGCAGAATTAAGATAGAAAACTCTGGAGAAACTGAATTACTAAATGGAGATGTAGTTAGTCGTGAGAGATTTGAAATCGTAAATGAAAAAGCCAAAAAGAATGGCAAGAAAAAAGCTCAAGGTAGTCCGGTAATTTTGGGAATTACCAAAGTCGCGCTATCAACTGAATCATTCTTGAGTGCCGCTTCATTTATTGAGACTGCTAGAGTATTAATTAACGCCTCCGTAGAAAGCAAAGAGGACAGCTTAAAAGGTCTAAAAGAAAATGTGATTATTGGAAGGCTGATTCCGGCTGGAAGCGGATTTAGAGAAAATTAATAAAACGATTGACAGGTCATGGGTTAGATGTTAGTCTGAGTTTATTACAACTTAAGAAAGTCCTAAAAATGTCTCGCCTTTTTTCTAAGGGATAAGATGTTTATGTAAACTTACCAGTAAGAGGACTTTCTTTTGGTAAGTTTATTTTTTGAATAATAATTAATTAATCTGCCTCCGGCCAGTTGCCGTATGGTGGAGAAAAAAAATATGGAATATGAAATCTGCTACCTTATCGGAGAATCCAAGGAAGCTAACTTGGACAAGATAAGGCCAATAGTTGAAGGGATAATTACAAAGCACAAAGGAACTTTTTTGGAAGGAGAATTTGTAAGAAAGCGAAGATTATCTTATGAGATCAAAAGAGAGGCTCGAGGAACCTATGTGGCGCGAAGATTTACCATCCCTTCTAAAGATGAGAGGGAGGAATTATTTCCAGATTATGATATAATGGGGGAAATAAATAAAGAGTTAAGATTTAATCAGGACATTTTGAGATTTATGGTGGTAAAAACTGACGACCTTCCGCCATTGAAAGACTTAGAAGGCATTGAAGAAAAATCTAAAGAACAGTACGCGTCAAGAACCCACGGAAGAGAGGGGCAGAAAATCGAAAAATCAAGGGAAGCAATTGTTTTGGACAAGAATAGAAAATTTAAAGCTCCAAAAGTTGAAGAGGTTAAGGCAGTTGAAATTAAAGCAACTGAAACTAAAGATATTAAACCCGCCAAAAAAGACGTGAAAGAGGTCAAGGAGGTTAAGGCTGAAGAAATTATAGAGGAAAAGCCCAAGAAAAAATCCGTGAAAAAAGAAGAGGGAATTTTGGGTGATGATATCGATGAAAAATTAGATGAAATCCTAAATATTTAATTTCTTAAATAAAGAGAGGTTGTAAAATTTATTTATGCAACTTATCTTTAAAAATAAAAAGATATGAATATTAATAAAGTAATGTTAGTGGGACGCTTAACTCGCGATCCAGAGATAAGGACTACTAATTCGGGATCAACTGTAGCAAGTTTTGGATTGGCTACAAATCGATATTGGACTGATAAAAACGGACAGAAACAAGATGAGACCGAGTTTCACAACATTGTTATTTTTGGAAAATTAGCTGAATTGGCTGGACAGTATTTAGTAAAAGGTCAAGAAGCTTATTTCGAAGGAAGGCTTCAAACTAGAGCCTATACAGGAAAGGATAATATCGAAAGAAAGGTTACTGACATAGTGGTTAGCGAAATGCAATTTGGCGCCAAACCTCAGGGAGGCGGACAAGGCAGTTATGGAGCTCCTCGACCTGCTGCAAGCGGTCAAGCTAATCAAGTTTCTCAGAATAATGCTTCTGTTGCCACAGCGCCAGTTGCTCCAGCACCAGTAGCGCAAGAAGAGATTCCCACTATTAATTTAGACGATGAGCAAGAAGAGGTGAAGATTGAAGACGTGCCATAAGATTAGCTTATTATATTAAATTAGATCTAATATAAATTTAAGCCCCAAAAAAATGTTAGAAAAAAAGACTTGTCAATTTTGCCAGGATAAAATAGATAAAATTGATTATAAAAATTCAGAATTATTAAGAAGGTTTGTTAATTCTCAGGGGAAGATTTATCCTCCTCGAAGATTTGGAACTTGCACTAAACATCAAAGAATATTAACTAGAGCGATAAAGAAATCCAGAATAATGGCGCTAACACCAATAGTTATCAAATAATTTTAAATTTCGAATTTATAATTTTGAATCAATTTTTAATTATTTAATAATTTAAAAATTTAGGATTTCATTTGAAATTTGAAATTTATAATTTGAAATTAAGTTAAATATGTTAAACATTTCAAAAATAAAATCAGGAAAAAATATCGTTGTTGAGGGAGAGCCTTACAAAGTTCTCTATGATGAACATTCCAAAATGGGAAGAGCGGGGGCGGTATTGCGAACCAAGCTGAAAAATTTGGCGACTGGAGCAGTTTTGGAAAAAACTTTTCAAGGCGCAGACAAGGTGAATGAAGCGGATGTGGAAAAGACTTATGCCCAATATCTTTACCAAGATGGGGATGAGCAATTTTCATTGCCTAAAAAAGTTATCGGAGATTTAGCTAATTATCTCGTAGAAGGTGTAGAAGTAACGATTATTAATTTTAACGGTAGTCCGATTAACATTGAGCTTCCTGCTAAAGTTACCTTAACCGTAACAGATGCTCCTCCAGGGATCAAAGGCGACACAGCTTCCAGTGGCGATAAACTAGTCACAGTTGAAACAGGTGCTAAAATTACTACACCTTTATTTATCAATGAAGGCGACAAAATTATTGTAAATACAGATAAAGGAGAATACGTTTCCAGAGCATAAATATCCCAATTGTGTCATTCCGACTAAATAAATATTTGTACTCAAATATTTATGCATGGAGGAATCTCTGACTAAAAAATATACCCTCCAAAAAACACGACCAAAATCGTGTTTTTTGTTTTTTAATTTGTAACTCCTCACTGACCTCTCTCTTATGTCTTTTTTTACCCCGTCTCTGCGAGTAGTTTGAGTACTCTCAAATTGCGTGGCTTAATTAAGTAATATTATTCCTGGATTGCCACGGGAGTACCCTCGCAAAGACATATCTATATTTGTTTGTCCTAAAGGGGTCAGTGAGGAGTTACTTTAATTTTTCTTTACAAGATGTTTTCTTTGTGCTTTAATAAGTTAAAATTCAAAGCATGATGGAAAAAGAGTAACTTGACAACATGTCCGCGCATTTTTTTGTGTGGATTAAATAAAAAAACAAGAAAAAAAGGAGAAGTTCCATGAAAACTGTAAACATACTGATAGTATTATTGCTGGTAGTTTTTGCAAATTTTTTTGAGGCCGAGGCTGGAATTATTGATCAAACGTACGATGCAGCTACTGATGAAATGTTGATTAAGTATGAGATATTAAAAGGGGATACTATCTGGACTACCTATAATGGAATGACCATTAAACTGGTCGGGATGAAGTTTATAGAAGAAAATGTTATGGCTCCCAATAATATTGCCGATCCTAAAAAAATTGGTATTAGAGATTTGTTGAAGTATACGTTCAAGAGAGATAATTTCAAGGATCCTGTCACTGGAACAGTTTTGACTAGGGAATCTTTAGTCGCAAAATACCCTCAAATAACAAAAATGAAGGTTGATCCACTATTGAATGCGGCTAAATCAGTGTCTGCCGTTCCAGTCGGTTTTTCTGGTGTAAGTAAATCGGCCCCAGCAGAAATTAAACCGCCCGTTGAAAAAGGAGAATTAGTCAACGGTGGACAGGAAGAAATTATTGAGGATTTAAAACGTTCATTGGAAGCAGCTAACGTAAAAATAACAGCTTTTGAAAAAATTTTTATTGATAATGGTAAATATATCTTATCGATAGAAGAAGAGTTGAAGATGCTAAAATCTAAAATGAGGACAAAAGAAGCAGAAACACCAGATCAAAAATCAATCCAAAACGGACTAGACGCGGCCGTTGTTAATTTCAATCAAGAAAGAAATCGATGGCTTGTCGTAGCAGGACTTATTATAATCTGTTTAATACTTTATTTGAGTTATTCAGCAATAGAAAATATCAGATCTAGATATCACCCCCGAAGAGAAAGGGGCAGAAATGGTCCAAACGAAAGTAGTGCCTGCATAAATTGAAAATAAGCCTTATCGTCTAGCTCACGAAAGGCAAAAAATATAGTTTTTCCCCGATGTTCACGCCCCAAGTTGTTAAATGCAATTCGGGGCTTTTTGTTTTTTTCTTTACAAGATGTTTTCTATATGCTTTAATAACTTAATCGTCAAAGGGACGAGAAATAGGTAGTATCTTAACAGTTTCATAAAAAAAATCTGGAAAACATCAAAAGGAGAGTGACGGAATGAAAAAATATCATCTGCGGTTTAGTATGGGAAGCATGAGTGATTGGAGAATGGGTAATTTGCTTTTGGCGTTGATGAAGAAATTTGGTATTCGCGTTCATCCATCTGTTGCATCCTGTCATTGGAGTGCTGGCAATGATTTTACTGTTTTTATTGCTGGCATTGAAGAAGATCTGATTGCAATAATGGGAGGGTTGTCTTTGGCGGCCCCAGGAATAGCTGGATCAACAATTCAAAATTTGGAAGAATTTGGAAAGCTTGTATTTGGCATTCCGTTGGATGAAGCAGCGCTGAGCGCTATCCAGGATTTGCCTCCTGGAGTACCCATATTGACATGTGGCTTCAATAAAAAAGATGTCACAATATCAATTACCAATGCAGCGCTTGCTGTGGCCAGAATTATCGGTCGTGATGATCCTGCGGTGTAACAAAAAATCGCGGATTATTATCGTGTAAAAAGGGAAGAGAAGGGAATTGTGGAAAAGATTGAGCTTGATCAAAATGGACTCATTCCCGATCCATCTCCAAAACGAGTTCTTTCCTAAACAAAAGGAGAAACCATGAACGCACCAATCGTAAAAACGACTGATTTCATCGCGGGAAAGTTCGCGATATGTATGGAATCCCTGGATATACCAATACGCTATTGATGGTAGCCACCGATCGCATCTCAGCCTATGATGTCGTCATGTATGATGCCATTCCTGGCAAAGGTAAAGTTTTGACGCGAGTGTCTCTTTTCTGGTTTGATTTGCTGGGAGATATTGTTGAAAATCATCTGATTACTGCCAATGTTGAGGAATTGATCAACTGCGCGGTCGATCAATGCTGATAAAGAAAGCTAAGCCACTGACGGTAGAGTGCATTGTCCGTGGTTATATTTCCGGCTCTTTTTGGAGCGCTTATAAAAAAGCGAAGTTACAATCGGATGGCAGGGGTTTGTTTAAAGAAGTTCTTGGCCTCAAACTTCCGCCTAACATGGAGGAATCAGAAAAATTTTATCAACCCTTATTTACTCCGTCAACCAAGGCTGAGCAAGGGTTGCACGATGAAAATATCTCTATCGAGCAGATGGAAAAAATTGTAGGTAAAGATCGGGCTCACCAAATCGCCGAAATATGTCTCGCGCTATATGAAAAAGCAGCAAAGTACGCGCTTGAATGCGGCATTATTATTGCCGATACCAAGTTTGAACTCGGCGAAACGGAAGACGGCACCTTGATTCTGATTGACGAGGTGCTCACTCCCGATTCGTCGCGATTTTGGCCGGTGGATAAATATGAGCCGGGCAAATCTCAGCCGAGTTTTGACAAACAATACTTGCGGGATTATCTCTCCAGTCTTGACTGGGACAAAACTCCGCCACCTCCGCCGTTGCCACAAAAAGTTATCGATGTAACAAAAGATCGCTACGACGAGGCATTAAAGCTTTTAACTAGCAAATGAAAAACAGAAGGGTCAATTATGACATGACACCACCTCCGCTATCGGATAATTCTGATAGTGGAGTTTTTATTTTTATTGATTAATTATTTGTGTTAAAATAAAAGTAGTGGAAATTAAAAACATTTATTCATAATACATAATACTTAATTCGTAATGCTAATAACATAACTTATGAAAAAAATTTATTTTAAAATTGTCTTGTTAGCTTTGTTGTTTTTTCCCGTATCGAGTCTTTGGGCTAGAGAAAATGTTACTGATTGGTATATAAAAAGACTAGACTCGCAAATAGTGGCTAATAGAGATTCTACTCTTATTATTACAGAAAAAATTGTGGCGGATTGCGGAACCGGATTTGATAAGCACGGAATATTTAGAATTGTGCCTTATAAGATAAATATAGAGGGTAAAGGCATGATAAAAACCCCAATTGACCTTATTAGCATCAAAGATGAAAAAGGTAATGATTATAAATATGTGCAATCCAAAAATAGCGCCGATGGAACGATGACTTGGAAAATTGGCGATGCGGATAAAACCGTGCAAGGAGAAAATACTTATGTTATCAAATATGAAGTAGAAAACGCTATCCGTTTTTATAATGATAATTTCGATGAATTGTATTGGAATTTGACGGGTAATTTTTGGGAGTTGGAAATTGACAGCGCGCGCGTTGAGATAATTTTTCCTGAAGAAGTAAATAAAGAAAATAGCACCGTGGATTTGTATTCGGGCTTCTTAAACGAAAAGGGTAATGAACTAGCGGATTTTAAATGGATGAACAGTAACATGCTGGAATTCAATTCAACGGAAACATTATTGGCTGGGCAAGGCATCACTACTGCTGTAACTTTTCCTAAAAATATTTTTACGCCATATAAGCCAACTTTTCTAGAAGTTTATGGTAAATATTTATTTTTTATTGTGCCTGTTTTGGTTTTTATGTTTTGTTTTAAAATTTGGAAAAAATATGGTGATGACCCATCATTTGATAGGACGGTAATTGCCGAGTACGAAGCTCCCGAAAATATGTCGCCGACGGAGATGGGACTGCTGATGACCAACGGAACTTTCAAAAATCACTTTGTTACGGCAGAAATTATAAATTTTGCCGTGCTGGGGATAATCACGATTAAGGAGATTGAAAATAAAATTTTATTTTTTACTTCCAAGGATTACGAGCTTATAAGAACTAATAAAAAAGAGGCCGAGGATAAATTAAATGAAGTTCAAAAAATAATTCTAAATAAAATATTTCAAAAAGATGGCAATACCAAAGTTAGTTCGTTAAAAAATGAATTTTATAAAGTTTTAGGAGATTTGAAAAAGAAAGGAAATGAATTATTGGACAACAAGAAACTGATTGGGAAAAGCGGAATAAAATATAGTTTAATTTTTATTCCCATAGGATTTATCCTGGTATTTTTTGGTGTATTTTTTATTCTTTCTGTTTCGGGATGGCTGGGTCTAGCATTATTAATTTCTGGAATAATTGTAGTGATTTTCGGCTTTATTATGCCCAAGCGAACCATGGAAGGAGCTGAAATGAATTGGAAAATAAAAGGCCTTAAGCTTTTCATGGAAACAGTTGATAAAGATAGGGCTAAATTTTACGAAGAAAAAAATATTTTTGAAAAATTTTTGCCTTATGCAATTCTTTTTGAAATTACTGGCATTTGGATTAAAAAAATAAAAGAAATTTATGGAGAAGAATATTTCGCTAGTCATGTTCCGGTTTGGTATGTAGGAAGTAATATGGCTTCATTTGATGCTGATAGTTTTAACTCAACGATCAATAACTTGTCCAGTAGTATTGCTGCCAGTACTTCAGCACCCTCTGGTTCGGGTGGTGGCGGAAGTTCAGGCGGAGGTGGTGGCGGAGGTGGAGGAGGAGGATGGTAAATCTTTAATTAAAAATTAAAAATGCAAAATTAAAAGTTTGAATTCAAAATTAAAAGATCATTGAAGTAATGTGTCATTTCGACTGGATATATTTTTGTACTCAAAAATATAGGAATGGAGAAATCTAAGCTGTTATGTATGATGGGATTCGGTCTGAATTATTAATGACCTGAGATCTCTCCATGCATAAATTTCCGAGTACAGAAATTTATTTAGTCGAGATGACATTCGCGGATATTTGTTTTGATGCTAAAATGTTAACATGCTAATATGTTAAAATATAAATTTATGAAAGAACTTATCAAAGATGAGGGTCTAGTGGCTTATTGCGGATTGTATTGTGGAGCGTGCAAAAGATATTTGATGGACAAATGCCCAGGGTGCGCCAAAAATGAAAAAGCCACTTGGTGCAAAGTGCGAAGTTGTTGTAAGGAAAATAATTATAGAACTTGCGCCAATTGCCAGACGCATCAAGATCCGATGGAATGCAAGAAGTTCAATAATTTTTTCTCTAAAATATTCGGATTGCTTTTTGGCTCAGATCGTAGCGCTTGTATAAGTAGAATTAAAGAGGTAGGTACAGATTCATTTGCATCTGAAATGACCGAGAAAAAATCCCATACGATTAAAAAAAGAAAATAAAAAATAAATTTCAAATTAAATACACGGCATATACATCGTCCACACTTTACGGATAAAATTTAATAAATCAACTCGAAAAGAGCGTGCGGATGCGGAACACAAAGTTTTAGCGATGAGAGTTAGATTTATTTATTTTAGGAGTACGTGTGGCAGTTTTTGTAACTTTTTGCTGTCAAAAAGTTAGTAAGAAAATTTTTAATGCCAAGAAAATACACCGTCTAGAAACAGTGGCTTAGCTAGTTAATAAAAAAGTATATATGTATATACTTTTTTATATGTGCTCTGTTTATGAGTGTTAATTTATTTATTTTATTGAATGGTTATTGAGAATTGAATATTGATTACTTCTTTTCACTCACTTCTTTTGCAATCTCTCGAACAAATTCCTCAACTTCCAACGTCTTTTGCTCTTTAATTCCGCGTGAGCGGACAGTCACAGTTTTGTCAGCTTCTTCTTTTTCCCCGATTATTAAAACATGTGGAACTTTTAATTTCTCCTCTTCACGAATTCTTTTACCTAGGCTTTCGTCTTTAAGATTTAAACTTGCTCGAATTCCTTTTTTGATAAGTTTATTTTTTATTTCAAGGGCGTAGTCATTAAATTTCTCGCTAACTGGAACGATAGCTACTTGGACAGGTGAAAGCCATGTTGGAAAATTTCCAGCGTAGTGTTCAATTAGTATCCCCATAAAACGCTCAAAAGAACCCATTATAGTTCTGTGAATTAGCACAGGAGTCTTCTCTTTTCCATCTCTGTCTATATACTTGCAATTAAAATTTAAAGGCATTTGAAAATCCAATTGAATAGTTGCGCATTGCCAAGTTCTCCCAATAGCATCTTTTAATTGAAAATCAATTTTTGGCCCATAAAAGGCTCCGTCTTTTTCTTTGAGTCCATAATTTTCTCCGTATAATTCTTCGAGAATTTTTTTCAAAGACGTTTCAGCTTTTTCCCAGGTACTTATTTCTCCCATTGAGTCATCGGGGCGAGTGGAAAGATAGGCTTTGTATTCTAGCCCAAAAGGTTTATATATTTTATCAACCAGTTGAATTACTTTTTTAATTTCCTCTTCGATTTGATCTTCGCCGATAAAGATATGAGCATCATCTTGAGTAAATTGTTGTACGCGAAGAAGTCCTCCAAGTTGTCCCGATTTTTCTTTGCGAGTAATTAAACCTGGCTCAGCGTAACGCAATGGCAAATCGCGGTAAGATCTTAGTGAGTTGTTATAAATTAAGATTGCTCCTGGGCAATCCATGGGTCGCAGAGCAAACTGTTTATTATCCTCTCCAGCGCTGACAAAATACATATCATCTTTGTAATGATCCCAATGACCGGATTTTTTCCAAATTGAAACATCGAGCATTGAAGGACAAAGAATCGTTTCATATTCAAATTCTTTTTGAGTT
>LBQR01000028.1:0-794 GCA_000990945.1 Candidatus Moranbacteria bacterium GW2011_GWF2_35_54 | reverse complement strand
ATCATGAAAAGAAAATAAATCCAATTCTTTGCCGATTTTTCTGTGGTCTCTTAATTTCGCTTCTTCTTGCTGTTTGAGATATTCTTTGAGTTCTTTTTTATCGCTAAAAATAACTCCATAAACTCTTTGCATCTGAATATTTTTTTCATTGGCTTTCCAATAAGCGCCAGAGATTTTAGTTAGTTTAAAAGCTTGGAAATTTATTTCAGCAGCTGAATCCAAGTGTGGCCCTTTACACAGATCAGTGAAATGTCCAGATTTATAAATGGACACAGATGTTTCGCCTGCGCTTTGCAGGTCGTTAATAAGTTCAATTTTATAAGTTTGATTTAACTTCGTAAAATGTTCTAAAGCTTCTTCGATAGAAATTTCTTTTCTTTCAAAAGAATGTTTTTCTTTAATAATGGCGCGCATTTTTTCTTCGAGAATTTCTAAGTCCTCAGGAATTAGAGTGCGGGGTAATTCAAAGTCATAATAAAAGCCTTCTTCGATGGCTGGTCCGATTCCAAATTTAGCTTCGGGAAACATTTCCAAAACCGCGGCCGCCAGAATATGAGCAGTGGAGTGTTTTAATATTTCATTTTTTTCTTCTTTGTTCATATTGGTTATATTGTTAAATTGTTATATGGCTATATTGCTTTTCCTTTCTCCCCTTGAGTGCAAGAGGGAGAGGCTTGATTTTTGACTAGAAATAAAAAAACGCCAAAATAAAATTATGAATTGCTAAGGTCCTGCTTTTTAAGGCGTGGACGGTTCCACTTAGCTTCCCATATTTTATTAGGGCGACTCTTGAG
>LBQR01000027.1:1543-10315 GCA_000990945.1 Candidatus Moranbacteria bacterium GW2011_GWF2_35_54 | reverse complement strand
GAAATGGGACGAACAGTGATAATAGTAACCCACGATATCTCAGTAGTTGAAAGATATTGCAGCCGTGCGATGTTGCTTCGAAACGGTAAAATTGTTAAATTTGGTAAAGCAGACGAAGTCGCAAATGAATATTTGTTGAATAATATGATAGATGAGGAAAAGCGCACGTTAGAAATTTTGAATAACAAGAAAGAAGAGCAAGATAGGGATATTAGTAAAAAAAATAAGATTGCAGAGGTAAAAAAAATTAGTTTTATGGATATAAAAGAAAGTATCAAAAGTACTTTTAAAGGTGGAGAAATTATAAAAATTTCTGTGGTTTATAATATCTTTAGAGAAATTAATAATCCGATTTATGGTATAACAATTTTAAATGATAGAAAAGACAGGGTGTTTGTTACTAATACTGAACGTAAAAATATATTAACAGGAGCTGTCAAAGAGGGAACAGTTGAAGTTATTTTTTCTATAAAAAATTATTTGGCTAAGGGCAGATATACGGTTTCTCCAGCTATTGCGAATGATGGCGGAAAAATTATGTATGATTGGAAGGATGATTTTGGAAGTTTTGTTATTTTTAGCAGAGAAATAACTAGCGGAATTGTAAATTTTAATCATGAAATAATAATAAAATAATTTATTAAATAAAATAATGAAATTCACAGGAGAGAGAATGATTCCTGAATTTAATTCGGGAAGTAAAATATATTTAGAGCATATAAGTAGATATTTTTTCGCCAATCAATTTATCAAAGGGAAGAATGTTTTAGACATCGCCTGTGGAAGCGGTTATGGCTCAGAAATATTTTTTAATAATGGCGCAAACTCAGTCTTGGGAGTTGATATATCAGAAGAGACCATAAAATACTGCAAGAATAAATATCCCAATATTAAATTCAAGGCAGGTTCTGTTGAAAAAATCCCAGCTGGAGATAAATCTATAGATGTTATTGTTTCTTTCGAGACAATTGAACATGTAGATGAAGGGGCTCAGGAAGCATTTATGCGAGAAGTCAATAGAGTCTTGAGAGATGATGGAATCTTGATTTTATCTACACCAAACGCGCTTGTTTATGAAAAGGGCAATGAATTTCATATAAAAGAATTGACCCCAGATGAGTTAAACTCTCTCTTGGTAGAAAATGATTTTGAGTATGAAATTTTTTTCCAAGAAAGCGTTGATTCTAATTATATATTTTCTGCAAAAGAAATAGAAAATAGTTGTATGAATGAGGGCAACGGAGTTATTTTTGAAAATAAAGAGAAAAGACTGCCATGGGACGCCAGATATTTAATAGTGGTTTGCACAAAGACTAAAAAGAATTTAGAAATTGCAAGTAGTATATACGTTTCAAATATCAGATCGTTAAGATACACAGAAGATAATATTGAAGAATTTTATAAAATTATAGGCGCGAAAGATGAAGAGCTACGATTAAAAAATAAAGAAATAAAAAATGTTTTAAAGTTCAGCTTTTGGAGATTGAAAGAATTTTATTTAAAAATTAGGCATTGGTTAATTTTTATTTTTCTAAATCCAAGAAAATTTATAAGGAAGTATTTAAAGATCTAGAATTATGGAAAAAATTACGACTATTATCACCCCCACCTGGAACAATGAGGATTATACAATTCGTTGTTTTGATAGTATTAGAAAAAATACTCGAAATTATAAAATTATTTGGATTGATAATGGATCGGCAGAAGAGAGTAGGAATAAAGTTTGTCATTTTTTGGATAAAAATAATATACCCTATGATTTAATTTTAAATAGAGAAAATTTAGGTTTTGTAAAAGCAACAAATCAAGGTATGGAAAGATCAATGAGCTTGGGGGTAGAATATATTGTTTTGCAGAATAATGATACAGAGGTTTATGAAGGATGGCTTGATAGAATGATTGAAGTGGCAAAAAGTAATTCCAAAATAGGACTTGTTGGCCCTATTACATCTCCCTGTGCAAGCTGCCAATCAATAGAATATTTAAAGGAACATAATCCTAATTTTTTTGATTTACCTGAGTATAATAGTAATCCAGAGGAATATAGTGGCGTAATAAGAAAAAAATATGAAAATGAATCTTGCGAATTGGAGATACAATTAGCATTTTTTAGTACATTAATTAAAAAAGAAGTCATAGAGGATATAGGTTATTTATCCGAAGAATTTGGTGTGGGTTTTGGTGATGATGATGATTATTCTATTAGAGCAAAAATAAAAGGCTGGAAGCTATATCTAGCAAAGGATGTATTTATTTTTCATAATCATAGAACTACTTTCAAATCTATATATTCTGATGAAAAAATATCAGAAATGTTAAAAGAAAATAAGGAAAAATATGAAAATAAGCACGCGGATTTTTACGATAAAAATCTCAAAAACGAAAATATTGGGAATAATGATAGTGGATTGAATAATTTATCAGAGAGGGGGGATAAAATAATAAGCAGTGTGCGTTTCGCCGTGATTTTAATTTTTCGTAAATTGAAGAATATCGTGGTATATTTAAAAAATGGCATAAAATTTGCAATTTTTTCTCCATCCAATTTTATTAAAAAATATTTTAAATATGGAAAAATATAACATTTGTTTTACTAGTGATGAAAATTATGCGCAACATTTAGGTGTTGCTATTGTTTCAATTTTGAAAAATTCAAATATTGAAGATAAATTTTACTTTTGGGTGGTGGATGATGATATTTCTCAGGAAAGTAAGGATAAGATAGAAAAATTAAAAGATATAAAAGATTTTAAAGTCGAGTATTTAAAAGTAGACAAAGATGAGTTTTCGAATTTTCCTAGAAGAAAGGATGGTTTACCTGTTAATTCATACTTTTTAATAAAAGTTCCTAATTTATTGAAAAATGTAGATAAAATTTTATTTTTGGATTGTGATATAGTTGTTAAAAAAAATATTTCAGATATTTTTAAAATAGATATCGACGATAAATATATTTTGGCAGTAGAGGATATAAATGGTAAGCAATTTAGCGAAGAGAGGAGCATGAAGACGAGTTGTTTCTATTTTAATTCTGGGGTTTTTGTTTTGAATTGTAAAAAATGGAGAGAAGAAGGGCTAGAGCAGAAGTGTTTTGATTATGTTAAAGAAAATGGACATACTTTTAAATTTCAAGACCAGGAAGTTTTAAATGGTGTTTTATGTGAGAATGCAAAGAAAATTGGATTGGAGTGGAATTTCCAATATATTAGAAACTATGTCGGAGGTTTTAACAAAGAAGAATTTAATGAAGTTAAGAAAGATCCAGCTATAATACATTATATAACAGGTGAAAAGCCATGGAAAATTTCCAATGTAGATAAAATAATTATCGAGTATTGGAGATATCTCTCAATGACCCCATTTTTTATGAATAATATTGAGAAATTTGAGGAAAGAATTAACTTAATGTCGGATTGTATGGATGAATACGTAAATTTAAAAACAGAATTAGACTCAACCAAAATAGGATCAGATTTGGTTAGAGCAGAATTAGATTGCATTAAAACAGAATTGGAATCGGCTAAATCAAATTTAGCAACTGTCTATAAATCTTGGGAGTGGAGATTAGCTATAAAAATTCAAAAAATGTTTAAGCTAATTTTTCCTAAAAACAGCTTAAGACGAAAACTTTTAAATAAACTTTTAAACAAAAATAATTAAAATGAAAAAACCGGTATTATTTTTAACTTTTAATCGATTAGATACTACGCAAAGAGTATTTGAGGAAATAAAAAAAGCTAAACCGCCTAGATTATACCTAGCTTCAGATGGAGCCAGGGAAGACAAAGAGGGGGAAAAAGAGATTGTTCAAAAGACAAGGGATTTTATTTTAAATAATATCAATTGGGATTGTGAAGTAGAAACTCTTTTTCGAGATAAAAATCTTGGTTGCGGTAGAGCCGTTTCGGAAGCAATAACTTGGTTTTTCGAAAATGAGAAAGACGGAATAATTTTGGAAGACGATTGCTTGCCACATCCGTCATTTTTTAATTTTTGTGAAGAGTTGTTAGATTATTATAAAGACAATAAAAAAGTTTGGCATATCTCTGGTGATCAATTTATGCCGAATTATAGCAATGGTGCAAGTTATTATTTCGCTAAAATTATGCATTGCTGGGGTTGGGCTGGTTGGGCAGATAGATGGAAAGAATACCAATTTGATTTAAAAAAATATGATAAAACAAATGTAAATAGGTTTTCAGACGATAAAAATGTAAGAGAGTATTGGAAAGCAGTTTTGGAAAGAGTAAAAGGGGGCGAAGTTAATACATGGGATTATCAGTGGACATTTAAGATAATTGAAAAAAATGGGCTTTGTATAAATCCTTCTAAAAATCTGGTTTCTAATATAGGAATAATCGGAACTCACTACTCCGATGCTTCAATTGATCCGAATCTTAATATGCCAATTTTTGAAATAGATAAAATAATTCATCCTGAAAAAATAGAGGTTGATATTGGCGCAGTTGATTATATTTTTAAATATCATTTTAATATTAATTTTTATAATAAATTGGAAGATACATGCAATAATAAAGTAATTCTTAATAAAAATAAGTTAATGATGTCACTTAAAAAAATTAAAGGAGTATTGATGACTATATTGGTTAAATTTTTCAAAAAAAATAATATTAATGTGTCAGAGGAATATTTATTATTTGAAAAATACAGAAACAAGGAGAGATTTATTGAAGAAGAAATTATTTTTAAGGGTAGAAAATTGAGGATTCCCGATGTGGTTAGCTTCGCTTATCAAATCAAGGAAATATTCTCTGACGAAATATATAAATTTCAATCAGGCACAGAGTCGCCAGTAATCTATGATTGTGGCGCAAATGTTGGAACAAGCGTATTGTATTTTAAAAAACTTTTTCCTAAATCTAAAATAAAAGCATTTGAGGCTGATGAAAAAATATATAAAATCCTTAAGGAGAATGTTGGAGATTTAAATGATGTAGAATTAATCCATAAGGCTGTTTGGGTTAATGATGAAAATTTAACGTTTAATTCTGAAGGCGCTGACGGAGGGAGCTTAGTGGGGAATTTTAATGACAAACAAACCGTGAAAGCTTTGAGACTAAAAGATTTATTGGAAAATGAGGAAGTAATTGATTTTTTAAAGATGGATATTGAGGGGGCAGAATCCGAGGTGATTAGGGATTGTGCTAATTCATTGAAAAATGTTAAAAATATTTTTGTTGAGTATCATTCTTTTAAAAATCAAAAGCAAGACCTAGACGAAATTTTAATAGTTTTGAGGAAGAATGGTTTTAGATATTTTTTGGAAACTATAAATAAGCCAACGAATCCATTTATTCAAACTGAAAATGATAACCCCATGGATTTACAGGTAAATATTTTTGGAGTAAAAAATTAAATTAGAACATTATGGAAACAAAAAATATACCAGTATTTTTAGCCTCTGATAATAATTATGCGCCATTTGTAGCGACAACGATAGCATCTATCTTGGATAACACCAAATCTTTCGTTGACTTTTATGTATTGGACAGTGGGATTTCTGAAGATAATAAAAATAAAATAGCGGACTTAAAAAATGATTTTTCAAATTTTTCAATAGAATATATTGAAATTGACATCGAAAAGCAATTTGGCCATTTCCCATTATTTCAAAAAGAACATACTTTAAATGTTTTTTCTCGTTATTTAATTCCACAGTTAAAGCCAAATTTAAAAAAGGTTTTATATATGGATGTAGACATAATAGTTAGAGGTGATATTTCTGAATTATCCAATATATCTCTCGAAAATTATCATTTAGGTGCTATTCCTGAATATACTGACGTCTTAGAGGATCATAAAAAAGAATTGAATATTTTAAGCGCGCATAAGTATTTTAATGCAGGAATATTAATCATTGATTGTGAATATTTTAGAAATAACAATTTAACGGAGCTTCTTATAAAAAAAACATTGGAAATAAAGCCAAAATTTCAAGACCAAGATATACTTAATATAGTTTTTCAAAATAATTATAAGGTTTTAGATTATAAATATAATGTGAGTTGGTATATGTCTGAATTTAATAAAAAAAATCCCAATAAGGATGCGCGAAAAGCTATAGATAAACCATTTATAATCCATTACTCAACTTTTAAGCCTTGGAAAGAAATGGACGTGGTTTTCGCTGAATATTTTTGGAGATACGCAAAAAAAACATCTTTTTATGAATTTTTATTTTTGGCCTATATGGATACTAGAGATAAAATAATAGTAGATAAAATAGAGATAAAAAAAATAAAAATATTTGGAGTAATTCCTTTTTTGCTGACAGAGAATGCTGTTAATTATAAAAAAATATATCTTTTTAATATCGTTCCATTTTTAAAAATAAAGAAAAGCAAAGAATCGACAGACATATGCTTGATAAGTTGGAAATTGGTAATTTTTAGGATTAAAACAAGAAATATTTAAATATGAATAATAAAGTAAAAACTAATCCAAAAATTTCAATAATTACAGTTTGTTACAATGAGGAGAATGAAATAGCAGATACCTGTAAAAGTGTGGTTTCTCAAAACTATAATAATTATGAATGGATTGTCGTTGATGGCGGTTCAACCGACAAAACTCTAGAGATATTAGATAAATATAAATCTAATATATCAGTTTTAATTTCTGAAAAAGACAATGGAGTTTACAGTGCGATGAACAAAGGAATTAAAATGGCAAAAGGCGAATATCTTTTATTTTTAAATGGTGGCGACTACTTATATGATAACAAAGTTCTAAAAAAAATATTTCATAGAGATTTGTATACGGGGGATGTATTATATGGGAATTGTTGTGTTTTAAAAAAGGATAATTCATCTGTAGTTTTAGATTTCCCAAGAAAAATTAATAAATATTTCTTTTTAGATAATTGCATAAATCATCAGTCAACTTTTATAAAAAAAGAACTTTTTGAAAAATATGGATATTATGATGAAAACTATAAAGTATTAGCTGATTTTGAAAAGTGGATTTGTTTCGCTAAAAATAAGGTTATTTTAAAAAAAATACCGTTTGTGGTTTCTAATTTCAAGAATTTTGATGGATTGTCCAGTAGCGAAAAAACAAGAGTTTTAACGCAGAAAGATAAATCACGGATAATAAAAAAATATTTTACGTGGTATGAATTATTATTTAACAAATTGTCAAAATATCGCATAAAAATTCCAGTAAAAATAAGATTTATATTGTTTACTCCTAAAAAATTCATTCTAAAATATTGGCATAAATTTTTAAATAATCCATGGCGTCAACCAGCAAGAAAGATTTGGTATTTTATTATTAATAAAAAGATAATAAAATAAATTTGTAAATTCTGCATAAAGTAGAAATTGGTTCAGATGGGGTTAAATAATTTTTAATAAAAAAAACTATGTCAAAAGATAAAAAAAGTTCTAGCGGGGTAAAAATATTAGTTACAGGAGGAGCAGGGTTTGTAGGCTCACATTTATGTAAAAGACTTTTGGCCGATGGTCATGAGGTTTTGTGCGTGGATAATTTGTTTACGGGAAACAAAGATAATATTCTAGAGTTAATGGATAATAATAAATTCGAATTCATGCGTCATGATATTACTTTTCCACTGTATGTCGAAGTAGATCAGATTTATAACCTCGCTTGCCCAGCTTCACCTATTCATTATCAATTTGATCCTGTCCAAACTACCAAAACTTCAGTGCATGGGGCTATCAATATGCTCGGACTAGCCAAAAGGACGAGGGCGCGAATTTTACAAGCTTCCACTAGTGAAGTATATGGTGATCCAGAAGTTCATCCACAACCAGAGTCTTATTGGGGCAAGGTTAACCCGATTGGCATTCGCTCTTGCTATGATGAGGGCAAACGTTGTGCGGAGACATTATTTTTTGATTATCATCGTCAGCATAAACTGGAGATCAAAGTAATTCGAATATTTAATACCTACGGACCCAATATGCACCCCAATGATGGGCGCGTGGTTTCTAATTTTATTATGCAAGCCTTGCACAATAAAAATATTACTATTTATGGCGATGGTTCACAAACACGAAGTTTCCAATATGTGGATGATTTAGTTGAGGCAATGGTCAGGATGATGAAAAGCTCTAAGAAGTTTACGGGACCAGTAAACCTGGGTAACCCCGTAGAATTTACCATCAAAGAATTAGCCGAGAAAATTCTAAAAATGATTCCTGAGAGCAAGAGCAAAATTATTTATAAAAAACTTCCTCAAGATGATCCTAAGCAACGAAAACCAGACATAACTTTAGCCAAAAAAGAATTAAAATGGAATCCTGAAATTAAGTTAGAGCAGGGGTTGGTAAAAACTATTGAATATTTTAGAAAGTTTTAAAAATAGATAAAAAAATATTTATCACAAATTGATATATAAAAAAGAAAGGGGATTTTCGATTTAATCGAAAATCCCCTTGAGAATTTTAAAACTAGTTAAATTTGGAAATTTAAGGTTGTTCCCAAATCCCATTACCATTCGCATCTAGGTAATATGAGTAATAGCTAGTGCCTTTACGAGCCACACCAATCTCATCTTTACCATCACCATTCCAATCGCCAACCAAAACAGTGTCGGTAATAAACCCGAAAGAAGGAATAGTAATATCAACACCTGCGTCCCAAAGTCCATTACCATTCGCATCTAGGTAATATGAGTAATAGCTAGTGCCCTTACGAGCCACACCAATCTCATCTTTACCATCGTTGTTCCAATCTCCAGACATAGGAGTATCTCCGATTAGCCCGAATTGCGAAATGAAAATATCT
>LBQR01000027.1:0-1385 GCA_000990945.1 Candidatus Moranbacteria bacterium GW2011_GWF2_35_54 | reverse complement strand
CAAACCCCGTTACCATTTTTATCTAGGTAATAAGACCAGTAAGTGGCACCCTTACGAGCCACACCAATCTCATCTTTACCATCGTTGTTCCAATCTCCAACCAAAGCAGTGTCGGTAATGAGCCCAAAAGATGGGATAATAATATCTCCATTAGTAATTGCCTCAAGCGTTGCCACGACATCATGATTTTCGTTAGCGTTGCTGACGTCGTACTTGAGTAGCTCATCTTGACCGAGATAAACATCACCGATTACCGACACCCCATTGTCAGTCAACTCAGTCAATTCATTTCCTTCATCTTCCGTAATAGTAAGCGTAACGCTTCCCATATAATCCAGAGAAGATTGAGCAGGCGAAATCGAACCGCCAGCGCTGGCAGAAGCGGTCAAAGTGAAACAACTGCCAAAAGTGGGAATGACGGTATGATTAATTATAGGGCTAGCGAACTGAAACGCCATTATCAGTGAGGTCGGTCAAACATTTTCCGTAGTCAGGAGTTACACTTACCTCCATGGGCTGGTAATAATAACTGACCACAAAATCTAGCGGATAAATGGTTCCACCCGGAGCTTGATGAGTATAGAGAACCCAATCTCCAGGCGCCTTTTCAAAATTAACGCTATGGGAAGTTGAAGTGTATGACGTAGCACCCTCCAAATAAGTTCCATCTGAATTTATGATCGGTATGCAGTATCCTGTTTCGACATACGTTCCAAAAATCATTTGGTTGTTTCCCAAATTTTCGAAAAAGTCTGCACTCGGTGTCCTTGTTGTACAAACCACTTGCGAATAGGAAGTTTCACTTCCATCTGCATAATAGCCGTTAACAGCTGCGCACAATGTCGTGTTTTCATTAAATTCTCCTAGCGTTGTCGTTAAGACATTCCCAACGTTAGCTGGAGAAGGTCCAATTGTGAGACCGGTGCCACTGAATGGCAGCACGCGATTTCCATTGAGATTATACACAACTTTGTATCCGGTAACGTTTGAAACGCTGGGCTGTGCTAGTTTGAAATAACATAATAATGAGAATAGCTACTAGCCTAAATAAATGTTTCATAATTTCCCCCTCCTGTTTTTATGAATCTTAGATTTAGTTTAGCCAAAAAGAATATTACGAAAATGATAATCGACTGATTTTGTCAAAAAACTAGGCTCGCAAGCATTGCCTGCAAGTTATGCTTTAATTCTAATGAGTTGTCACAGATATGTCAATGAAAAATTAATATTTGTCAACGTTATTTAGAAATGACATACTTGGGAATTTTTTTAAAATGTCATACTTGAACATTTCGGCGAATTAATTGCGTATTAGCATTCCTTAAATTGTGTCTTCTCCAAGGATGATTTGCAGGTGGTTTCCATTCAGATTTAGCAGTAGTTAA
>LBQR01000026.1 GCA_000990945.1 Candidatus Moranbacteria bacterium GW2011_GWF2_35_54 | reverse complement strand
TATAGTTTCCTAGAAGAAGACTAGGTTGATAGGTTTTAGGTGTAAGTGTAGTGATACATTTAGCCAAGAAATACTAATAAAACTAAACCTTTTTTCATTATATTGTAGTGATAACTACTTTCGTCCGTGAATATTGCGGATGGGAGTGGTATCATTACGAGTTAACAGTTAATAGTCATTTAATATGATGTATTGATTGGAAATGAATTTGTTTTTTACACTACAAAATTAGAGTTTGCTTGAAATATAGCATTCTCATCTCAAAGCCCGTCGAAAGACGAGGTAAACAAGGCCCGCCGAAAGGCGCGGCAAGCAAGATTATATTGTCTTGGTGATTCTAGCGAAGGGGGTACACCTGATTCCATCTCGAACTCAGAAGTTAAGCCCTTCAGCTCCGATGATACCTAATTTATTGGGGAAAGTAGGTCGTCGCCAAGACAATGTAATCTTGCTTTTGTTTTTCTCCCAACCTCGCCCTCTTTTTAAGGGGGAGACTGAGAGGGGGTTGTTTTTTATTTTAGTCCGTTTTTATAGCGGGCTTTTTTGTATTCCTTTCCATCTTTGTACTCAAAGGGGGAGATGTCCCTTAGGACAGAGGGGGTTGTAAACTAATTTGTTTTCAAAATCCCTTGCATAAATGCCCTGATGTGGTAGAATTTGGATAAAATTAATTAACTTTAAAAATATGAGCAAGGCAGTTAAAGAGGTGCTTTTACTTTCTGATCTAAATAATAGAAGAAAAGAGAATAAAAAAAGTTCTCTTGTTTTAGATATGATAGAGAGAGCTAAATTGGAATGGGAGTTGACAGCAGATGCTCTGCCTCAGTTAATTTGTATCTTGGATAAAAATGGGAAAATACTGCGTGCTAATCGTGTTTTTGAAAGTTGGAATATTGGATATTTAAATGAAGTGCGAGGAAAAGATCTTCACAATACCCTTCATCCCAACTGTAGCGATTCAAATTGTTATTTGAAAAATAGATGGAAAGTGATTCGAAATAAAATGATAAAAAAAGGTGCTTTTAGAGTAGATGCTCGAGATCGTTTTTTAGAAAAGGATATTCGCGCACATTTTTATCCCATACCCGCCAGACCGCGAGGGAAAAAGACAATAGATAGTTTTGCTGTTATGATTATGCAGGATTTTACTGACATAAAAAATACAGAAGATAGATTGGTAGAATCATATAAATATATTGGCAGTATCAATCGTCGGTTAGATATTCTTTTAAATATAAACAAAACACGGTTAGGGATAGAAAAAAGGGAAATTTTTAGAAATATGAATAATTTTGCAATGGATCTTTTTCAGTCCCAAGTAAGTCTTATTTATAAATTTGAAAAAAATAAAGAATGTTTTAGGTTGCTTTCCGCGAGCAGATTGCCTCATGGATATAAAAATAAAATTAGCAATTTCCCCAAAAAAGCTTCAGAGACAATGGTAAAACTTAAAGAGAAGAAATTAGTAAATCTAGTTGAATGCGGGGGAAAGGGGACGGATAGATTCGAGATGGACGGAAAGTTTAATCAATTTATTTTTGTTCCGCTTATGAATGGAAAAGGCATCTCGGGCATGCTGGTGGCATTATTGTCTAAACCAAGAAAAGTATCCGAAGAGGATATGTTCTTTTATGAGATGTTTTCTTTTAAATTATCCTTTTTTCTTTTGCAAATGAAAATTATGTAGGATAAATCCTTTTTCAATCCGCATTCCTCTTCACCTTTTCAAGGGGGTTGGGAAGATGATTTCTCTTCCCCCTCTCCACTTTTGCCTGCCCCGTCAGATACTTTCTGACTGGGGTACTCAAAGGGGGAGGGTTAGGGAGGGGGTTTATTTTTCAATAATCAATTTCCAATTTTCATTCAATCTTCAATAATTTAATATTCAATTTTATTTTTTTATCTGTCTTTGCGAGAAGGTACTCCGACGAAGCAATCCAGAAATATATTTAATGTCGAGATTTATTTCTCTAGACTGCCACGTAATTTTTGAGTACAAAAATTACTCGCAGAGACGAAGAAAAATAATTGGTCCTGGAGAAGGTTGGATAGTTACTAAATTTTCAGTTGACGGCGGGATTTTTCTGTGCTAGAGTTTAATGTCGACTTGAATAGGTCAAGTTGATAAATACGCGACAAGCGGCGTGACGATATGTGTTCTCGAGTGAAAATGCATTTTTTTGCATGAGTACGCCAGGACAGTAATCGCGTGATCCAGTTTCGCGTAATTTCAAACAAAGGGAGGTGCTATTATGGCACAATTAATCAGTTCGTTAAAAAAGTATTTGATAGGTTTATTTAAGAGGATTTATAAAAGGAAAGAGTATTTAGTTAAAGCAGAAGGAAATTCACCTATTGAGCATAATTTTCGTGAGTGTCCAAATTGCCACGCGCGTGTTTCGAGTCTTGATCCGATTCGTCGTGAGCAAAAATGTTCCTGCGGACAAATTCTTCATAGAAAAGGTAAATATGAAGATGAAAAAAGAATTTTTATTTTGCAGCGTCCGCTGTACGGTAAGCTTTTCAGCATAACCCTAACTATATTTCTTTTATGTATTTTTTTTAACATTCTTATTTTTCGCATCCTGCCAGTTCCAAATGGATATATTAAGCCTGACTTGGATATGGTAGTGGGAATGGGCACAGGGATGGTGCTTTTTATTGCTGGTTTTATTTTATTCATGGCAGCAGATTCACTAGAAATCATTGTGGGTAAGCCCATCCGCTGGATTCCAAAACCGGTTGTTTTTATAGTGGCTTTACTCATCCCATTTTCTTTGTGGTTTCTGTTGTTTTCTCTTCAAATAGATCAAATTAAAGGATATAGCGCTGTTCCGTTTTGGACCGACATTCCGACTCAGCAAGAAGTGTATGATTCGCAAAAGCAAGAAGTAGATCAGATGAAGCCGACAGCGGAGCGGTATTACGTGGCAAAAAAATACTCCGCTAATCCGCAGATTGACCTAATGGAAGAGTTATTGCTTGTCGCGGAGAATGATTTTCCGGGTTTGATGAAAAAATATGACATTGACGCAAAATCATTGAAGCGCGGATCTGACGAAGAAGCTCGACTCTATAAATCGTATTTGTCATATCTTAATTTTCTACAGGCGATGGATATGCATGCATTCCAAAATCAGTGTATCGCTGATCCATGGAACATGCTCACTGCCGGAGTAGCTAATAGCTACCCAGAGGTAGCGGCTACTTGCAGATAGTCTAATAAGATTATCTTTTCAAGGTAAATTGATTTTAAAAAGTTATTCTAATTTAAGGAGGTGAAAAATAAGCAGGTAATTCGACGATTCGAATTCACCTGCTTTTAAATTTTTCCTTCTTCTCCACCTTTTCAAGGGGGAGATGCCGACAGGCAGAGGGGGTTAATATTTCCCCAAATCATTTACGTAAACCTTTTTCTCTTGCTATTTTATCATTTTTTTATTACAATCAAATATCCTGCTTTAAGTGGGAAAAGTTATTCTAAAACTAAATAGTGGAATGTTGTATACGGGGAATCGTTGAATATCAAGATTAATCTCAATTCAGGAGGAAGACAAATGGACGAGAATGGTAATGTTAGAGTGTTGCTCAATGGAGCTGATGGCCGGATGGGTGAGGAGGTTCTAACCGCGATAAAATTGACGGATGGGATAATTCTGGGTGCAGGCTTGTGCGGAGAAAAAAGTTCCGCATTCAGAGAAAATCTTTTGTTACACTATCTGGATATTTTTCTATATCTAAAAGAAAAAGAAGTTCCATCCATAAGGGAAACAGTGGATATGATAATTGATTTTTCTATTCCCGAAGCAGTGATAAATCTTCTTCGAGAAGCTCATCTGCCAGCAGTTATTGGTGTGACTGGGTTTTCAGAAAAACAGCTGGAAATGATCAGGGGTTTTTCCAAAGAAGTTCCCATCGTTCAAGACTACAATTTCAGCACCGGTGTTTGCATTTTGACTGCAGTTGTGGAAAACATAGCTCGAATCTTTGGATTGGGCTATGACGGGGATGTTCTCGAAATTCATCATAGCATGAAAGCAGATGCCCCTTCCGGCACGGCCATAAAATTGGCTAAAGCCATCGCCAAAGGACGCGGGCAAAATTATGAAGAAGTTGTCAAAATGTCCCGTGTAGGGAAAACTGGCGTTCGACCTGTTGGTGAGATTGGCATTCAATCTTTGCGTTTGGCAGGCGTAGTGGGTGAGCATACTGTTTACCTTGGTGGTTCCAATGAAAGATTGGAGCTCACGCACAAAGCCGGTTCTCGAGCTGTTTTTGCCGAGGGTGCCGTCGCTGCCGCAAAGTGGGTAGTTAATCAGCGACCAGGTCTATACACTATGAGAGATGTATTGGGCTTATAGTCATAAGTCCGCCAGTGGTCCAGATTCTTATCGAGAATCTGGACTGCTTTTATTTTGTGACTAAAAAATATCTTTGCCAAAAAATGTTTTTGGGATTAAGATAGATGTAAATAAATATGTAAACAATCTTTTAAAAAAATAACATGGTCCTTATCGCGATTCTTTTACTATTAATAATAATCGTTGTTGGAGTGTTTTTGGCAGTAAAAGAGGGGAAATGATTTTTTGAAAAAGTATTCATCTACATATATAATTTAAAATCAATTTGTTGGGGATTATCGGCGATGTTTTTTTTGAAATAGTTTTAAAAAAAGGGGGGCTACATGAAGAAAAAGCGCGGTCAGAACTTGTTGACTATATGGAAAATAAAAGCCTGGTTAAATCTGAGCACATTTGCCTTGATGGCATTAACTATTTTCCTGTTGCGGAATGACATATCGAATGCATGGAGGCTGTTCCGATACAATCTCGGACCATGATGCGAGGTCGCAATAAATTAGAAGTAAGAAATCCAAAATTGGTAAGGCCAATTTTGGATTTTATATTTTTTGCGATGGAGATAAATCATTAAATGTAGGGCTATATTGGATGTGTGTTACAACTATTTAAATTGCTTTATTTCTTTGCAAAATACAATCTTTAGGCGTAGAATAGGATTAATTAATTATTTTATTTACTTACATATGTAAGTAATCTTAATATGAGAAAAATAAAATTATCTAAAGATCTCAAGGAAATCAAAAAGAGGATTGATAAAATTAAGAAGTTTGGACATGGAAAAAGCGGGATGTGTATTGAGGTTGATTATTTTAAATCATCTTTTTGGCTAAGGGATGATGATGGAATCCCATTCCAGCCCTTCGTAATTATGTTTATCCACAAAGAGTCATGTTTTATGCTAAAAACGCACATGGTTATTCCGAATGATAAATTTAGAATAGAATTTTTTGAGCAATTGTTAGATGTTCTTGAAAATAATCAATTTTTAATCGGGAAAATTAAGGTTAAAAAGCAAGACCTGTTTGATTTATTTGAGAAAACAGCCACAGATCTTGGTATTAGAGTAGAGCTTAGTAAGCGATTGACAGGAATTGAGTTTGCCAAAAGAGATTTTAATCAATTTTTTAAATAGAAAATAATTATATAATTATTATTTACTTACATATGTAAGTAAATATGTAAGTAAACTTTTTTTAAAAAATAATATGAAAAAAATACACGAACAAAACGTCAGAAAGTTAACCAAAGTCGGGCGCCAATCAATCGCTGTCACAATTCCGATTGAAATCGTAAGAGAGCTAAAGTGGCGCGACAAGCAAAAAGTGGTAGTAGAAAGAGTAAGGGGCGGGGTGATGATTAAGGATTGGAAATAGATAAGCTGTTTTTAAAGTTAGTTTACATTGCCGTTGACAATGTAAACAAAATAGGCTAATATGTTTATATTACCATAACTAATGTAAACAAATTGTAAATATGATAAATAAGATAAAAATTGGTCGTTATATTAAACAAAAAGAGGGATTTGAGTCCTTTATTCCCTTTGATTTTCCACCAAAAGAAGGCTTTAAAATAAGTCCAAAGCTTTACAAAAAACATGAAGAAGCAATTCGTTTAGTAGGAAAATTAGATGGCATAACTCGTCTTTTGCCTGATAAGGATTTTTTTATTTCTATGTTTATTATAAAAGATGCAACTTACTCGAGTCAAATTGAGGGAACGAAAGCTACTTTCCAAGATGCTGTGGCTGCACCAGTTACGGAGGAAAAAAATAGAAAAAATTCAGATGTCGATGATATTGAACATTACATAAAAGCGGTCAATTTTGGAATTAAAAGGACGAAAAATTTTCCAATTTCTCTGAGATTTATTAGAGAGCTTCATGAAAAATTAATGGTTTGCGCTCGTTGTACCCAGCATGCTTATCCTGGTGAGTTTCGAAGTTCGCAAAATTGGATTGGAGGCAAAACGCCGACTGATGCTTCTTTTGTCCCGCCAACTATTAGTGAAATGCAAAGAGCATTGGGTGATTTGGAAAATTTTATTCATACAGAGGATGATTATCCCGCACTTGTTAAGACGGGAATTATTCACGCACAATTTGAAACTATACATCCATTCACTGACGGCAATGGACGAACTGGGAGAATGTTAATTGCAATGTATATGCATCATTTAGGAATTTTAGAAATGCCAGTTTTATATCTTTCCAGTTATTTTAAAAAATATCAAAAACTTTACTATCAAAAACTTCAAAGTTATCATGATGAGAACTCTAACGTTGAAGACTGGTTGGAATTTTTTATTGAAGGTGTGGCTGAAATTGCCAGTTCTAGTATTGACACGTGTACGCAAATCACGAGTCTTCGCGATCGTGATTTTGCTAAGATGCAAAAACTCGGAAAAAAGTC
The DNA here is from genome assembly GCA_000990945.1 of Candidatus Moranbacteria bacterium GW2011_GWF2_35_54. Taxonomy (GTDB): domain Bacteria; phylum Patescibacteriota; class Minisyncoccia; order Moranbacterales; family UBA9337; genus UBA9337. The sequence goes on along the minus strand of LBQR01000026.1, from coordinate 9,890 downwards.
AGCTGAGTCAACTTTGGAAATTGTTCGAAAATTATTTGGTCAGCCGATTGTGGGTGTTGCTGAAATTATGAAGTGGACAGGATTTACTGCTCCTGGGGCATATAAAGTTATTGAAAGACTTAGAAAACTAAAAATCCTTGAGCCGTTAGATAGTGTTAGTTATGATAAGAAATATATTTATGCTGATTATTATGAAATTTTTGATGAGACATATAAGGAAGTAAGAAAAAAAATAAATAGACATATTTAGTTGGAGTAGATGCAAAAATATAATTTTAGGCGTAGAATAGGATTAATTAATTATTTTATTTACTTACATATGTACGTAAATGTGTAAGTAAATCTTTTTTAAAAAACAATGACAATTATGATGCTTATATTGATTCTTTTAGTTTTAATAATAATTACGGTGGGGGTGTTTTTGGCTGTGAAAGAATAAAAAATGACCCGATGCATTTGTTGACGCATCAGGCCATTAGACTTCGCTGAGGTTGGGGCCGGAGATTAAGCCGTCTCTTCGGCCGATTCGGCAAGTTTTTCTCTGATATTTTCCACGTGCATCTGATTTTTGGGATCTTCCTCGAATTGCTTGAGGAGTGATTCTGTCTCCGAAGAAACAGCATCTCTCTTTTGAATCAGATAGAAGTAGGCGCCAGGTGCCATGAAAGAATCGGTGGCGATTAAGTTGGCAAGAATTTTTTCAGCTTTCTTATCGCCTTCTTCTACGAAGATGATGCCGATTTCGTTGACAGCTTGCCCAATTGGAACAGTTGAAGAGCGGAAGCATCCACAGCCGTCGCACATTGGTGCGATAACTCCTTCGCAACCCTCGCCGTTTATTCCGCCGTTTACGATGGCAGTTAATTCTTCAAGGGACAAGGCGGTCATTCTTTTGTATTTTTTCATTTGTTCCTCCTCTTTTTTACATTTGAAATTTCTCAGTTTTCACCAGATCCTTTATCTAGCGACTTTTAAATATAGCAATAAAAATCACTCCTGTCAATTGCTTTATTTTGCTTTATTTTGCAAAATACAATCTTTAGGCGTAGAATAGGATTAATTAATTATTTTATTTACTTACATATGTAAGTAAATCGGAAGAGGCAAAATTTTTTAAGTAAAATAAAAACCCCTTTTGGGGAAGCATGCCTTATAAGTTTGTAACGTCTAGACTATGGCCAACCGATGGATGGGAACATCTAGAACAACTCATAAAGGTCTTATTGCTTATTTAAATAATAGCATAGCAATCCAGTAATTTTAATACACCCCTGTGGATAAGTTTAGAATATCCAATGTTTAAACTATTGATTTTGCTACTTTTAAAATATGGTATTGTGGCATAGGATTCAATAAGGGATATAAAAGCAAAAAAACCTGTCGGTTTCGCATTGTGAAGAGGCGTGACAGGTATTAATACTTAAATGATAACATATTTATGAAATCTGACAATAGATTTTTATCGCAATTCCTCACTGACCATTACAACAAAAACGGGGGCGTCTTTGCGAGGAAGGTAATCCTGACGTGGCAATCCAGAAATACATATTTAATTTATGGATATTAAACTAGACTGCCACGTAATCTCTGAGTACAGAAATTACTCGCAGAGACAAACTAAATAAAAGCATAAATAGAGGGTCAGTAAGGTGGGTGTAAATAAATTTAAATAAAAACAATATGAAAAAGCTAAATGAGCAAAATGTGAGAAAGCTAACCAAGGTCGGTCGCCAATCAATCGCTGTTACCTTGCCGATTGAGATTGTGAGGGAGCTAAAATGGAAAAATAAACAGAAGGTTGTAGTTGAGAGAGTGAGGGGTGGGGTGATGATTAAGGATTGGAAGAAATAAATTTTATTTTTATAAAAACATGAAAAATGTAAAAAATGAAACAATTGAGTTTGATATTGATGAAATTAATTTTCATCCTGTTTTAAAAGACGTAGAAAATATGTTTTATTTGTTTCTTCTTTCTATTAGATCTTTATCTGATTTAGATGTACAAAATATATTGAGAACAAAAGATAGCACTCAGGAAGGTTATTTAATGTTTGTTAAAATGTTGGATAAATTTAATCATACGACGAATCTTAAAATAGAGCGGAATGGAACCATCGCAATATCCAAAATGAATGTGCTCAAAGAGATGATTTTTATGGGTAAAGCCATGGCGATTATTGCTTATGATTTTTTATCACTTTCAAAATATAATGCAATTATCAATAAGGACATTGAGTTTCAGTTTTTGAGACATGTTAGAAATGGAGCTGCTCATAATAATAAATTTAATTTAAAAGATGAAAATGGAAATTGGAAGATAGAGGAAGGAAAAAGTATTGAGTGGGGAGGTATGAAAATTGACAAAAGGTTACAGGGTACCAATGTTTTTAATGATTTTATTTCAATATTTGCAGTATTTTTACTGGCAAAACATTTTTCAGATAAATTGATAGAAATAGACAACAGTAATGGGTTAAAATAAATATTTGTAGTATAAATTATTATAAAGATGTAAAAGCTGTTAATAAAACAAAGAAGATTCGTTGTATATTTTAAAAGCAATATGAATAATAATTTTAAAAATTCTGATTATTATAAAAAAATTTTTCTTTTCCATGATTCTATTGTCAATAGGATAATATCACGGGAAAGTGGCTGGCTAGAATTCAAGGAGTCATTCAATTGGAACTCAAGAGATAAATATGCCAAAAGTATGGCAGCTTTTGCAAATAACAAGGGAGGATTTATTGTTTTTGGCGTGAAGGATAAACCACGTGATTTTGTCGGTCTTCAAAGTTGTAATTTTGAAACAATAGATGAATCAAAAATAACAGAATATTTAAATAGTGTTTTTTCTCCAGAAATTTTATTCGAAAAATTTTTAATTACAGTACAATCAAAAAACGTTGGTATTTTATATGTACATCAGTCAAATGTAAAGCCAATTGTCTGTCTAAAGTACGATGGTGATTTAAAGGAAGCAGAAATTTATTATCGCTATAACGCAAGAAGTGAAAAAATGAAATATCCCGAAATTAAAATTTTGCTGGACATTATTAAAGAAGATGAGCGAAAAAACTGGATGGAACATTTTGAAAAAATATCAAAGATTGGTCCAGCAAATGTTGCAATAATGGATATTGTGGGAGGTGAGGTTAGTGGAAGGGGTGGAACACTCATGATTGATAGAAAATTAGTTCCTAAGCTTAAATTTATAAGTGAAGGACGTTTTAAAGAGGGCGGAAAGCCAGTATTGAAACTTATTGGAGACGTCAAGCCAGTCTCTGCCATCGCTAAATCAAAAAACATAGGAGGTGGTGTGCGAATTACGAATGATCCAAGTGCCCCAATGATAAGACTTGAAGAGGAGGATATACTAAGAAAAAAATATCCACTTAGCTATAATGAATTAATAACAGAATTAATTAAAAGATATAAAAATTTTGTAAGAAATAGTTATTTTCATAAGCTACGAAAAGAATTCATGATAGATAAAAATTTAAGTAGAACACGTTATCTTGATCCGGACAATCTAAAAGGTACTAAAAAAGATTTTTATAGCCCAGATATTATAAAGAAGTTTGATAAATATTATATAAAAAAGAGAAAGTAGCCAGTAGACAAAAAGTATTATTGATTCAACGTTTATAAATATGCTTAATATTTTTTGCAGGCAGTAGATTTTGTGAGTTGGGCAATTTTTAGAAAGTATGAGAGAAATGACTATGAATATTATGATGTTATAAAAGATAAAATTGTAGAAGAAAAGCTTTTATTTTCTTAATTTTAGATAAAAGAAAGCCCTCTGCTTTGACGAGACGCCTTACGGTATCTCAACACAGAGGGAATTACTTCTATTAATAAGATAGCATATTTGATAGGTTTTTGCAATACTTGTCAGGTTGTGCAACATTTAATTTACGTAAATATGTAAGTAAATTTATTTTGAGATCCTGAATCAAGTTCAGGATGACAAATCGTAGGTTTGAAATGACAATCAGTAAAGGCGTTTGTTAAAATGCTAACGTGTTAATATGTTAAAATGGATTATGAATATTATAAACAAAAACGAATCTGATATGCGTTGGTGCAAGGGGAAATCTTGGGTGGTGAGATTGCCTGTTTTGGCTTTTATGATTTATCTTTTTTACCAAAATACATTCAATCATAAGTACCAAAAAAGTTCAGTCATTTTCCGCGTATGTTGATATTTGACCGGAATAAAAATAATTTTTTGACAAAATATTTGTTTAAAGATAGACTTTGAATTGAAAACATTTGGTTGCTTTTGTGTATAATGTTTACCCAAAAATATCAACTTAACAAATGTGAATGGGAGGATTTTGTTATGGACATTATGGGATTTTTGTTGGGCATGTTGGCACTGGCAGCTTTCAAATTTTTGATCTTTCTCTGTAGGGGAGTTGCGACGTTATGGCGCGATCTTAATTTTGCGGGAACATTGTGATGTTTCGATGATCTCACAAAAAATGAAATCCAGAACTGGCAACGCTAGATCTGGATTTAAAATTGTAAAAAATTATTTACGTAAATATGCGAGTAAATTTTGAGAATTTATTTTTCAGGAGATCGAACAAATTTTTCAACTTCTCTTTCTATATCTTTATAATTCGCGAGCCATTTTATATGGGAGTTTCGTTTAAACCAAGTCATTTGGCGTTTGGCGTAATTTTTTTCCGCCAGGTAAATTTTCTCCAGTAATTCTTCTTCGGATGAAATTTCTCCCCTTAAATACATAGGAATTAATTTGTAGCTTAATCCAAAGCTCATTATTTTTTTCCAACTCAAACCGTTAGCGTGAAGTTTCTCAACCTCAGCAATCATTCCTTCTTTGAATCTATTTATTACATTTAATTTTATTCTTTCGTGTAAAATTTCTTTTTCTCGTTTAACTCCTATCTGTAAAAAATCATAGTTCTTAGTTCTTGGTCCACGGTTCATAGATGGAACTTTGCCAAGAGTTTTACAGATTTCAATCGCACGAATAATGCGTATTTTATTTTTAGTATCAACTGTTTTAGCTCGCTCGGGGTCAAGTTTTTTTAATTTTTCCAATAATTTTTCCAAACTTTCTCTCTCTAATTTTGCTCGAAGTTCCCAATTGGGTTTCACCTCGGGATATGTTATGTCGTCGACAATAGCTTGAATCCAAAAACCAGTTCCTCCGCAAATGATAGGAAGCTTGCCTCGTTTTAATATATCTTTGATATATTTGTCCGCTCGTTTTTTAAATTTAACTACATTAAAATCTGTCTTGGGACTGATGATGTCTAGCATATGGTGGGAAATTCCTTCGGAGATAAATACTTTTTTTCTATTGCCTGCCGGTAGGCAGGGCTCGGGATGACAGACTCTGCTGAGCCTGTCACTTTTCCAGTGCCTACATCCATTCCTTTGAAAATTTGTCTGGAATCGGCCGAAATTATCTCGCCATTAAATTTTTCGGCAAGTTTAATAGCTGCGGAAGATTTGCCACTGGCAGTGGGGCCAAGGATAACGATTATTTTATTGCTTTTCATATATTTCTCCTTCTAAATTCCAAGTACTAATTTTGGTAATTTTTACTTTAACGAATTTTCCAATTAAATTTTGAGATCCTTCGACAAGTTCGGGATGACAGTTTACACAAACTGTCGCTTTTACATTTTTGAGAGTGCGGGTTTTACCAAAGTAAGCGCCGTTTTTTTGACTTTCAATTAAAACATCTAAAGTTTTATTTAAATAATGTTTATTATTTTCTAGAGAAGTTTTTTTGAGAATTTCATTAAGATATTTTTCACGTCTTTCTTTTTCGATTTTGCTAATATTATCTTTCATGAGCCAAGCAACGGTCTGGCCAAAATAAACCATGTCATATTTAGCCTTGCGCATTACTTGGGCAGATTTTTCCAATTGGATTTTAGTTTCGCCGGCAAATCCGACAATTATATCGGATGATAATGAAAATATCGCACCAGGCTTATTTTTTTTGAAACCTTCCTTTATTTTTTCAATCAGTTTTAAATAATGATCGCGAGTATATTTACGATTCATATTTTCAAGCACCACATTGTCGCCTGATTGAATGGGGAGATGAACTGATTCACAAACTTTATCTAGAGTAGTTACAGTTTCGATTAACTCATCGCTCATATCTTTGGGATGAGATGACAGAAAGCGAATCCAAAAATCTCCAGGAATATTATTTATTGCTTTTAATAAATCAGAAAAATTTATAACGCCCCCTCTGTCGCGAGTACGCGACATCCCTGCCCGCAGTGTTACAGCGTTTGCAGGCGGGTCCCCCGAGTACAGGGGAGAAGGGGAGTGGTATGAATTCACATTTTGTCCCAATAAAGTTATTTCTTTGTAGCCTTTTTTGATAAGCTCCTTAATTTCTTCAAGGATTTCATCAGCTGGACGAGAGATTTCTCTTCCGCGGGCATAGGGAACCACACAGTAAGCGCAAAAGTTATTGCAGCCAGTCATGATAGGAATGCTGGCAGAGAAGGTGTTTGTGTATTTTGGATTGGTAGATAGGTAGTTTATTTTTTCTTGAGTGGATTTATAATTTTTAATTTCGAATTTTTTATATATAAAATTTTCTAAAAGATGTATGTCTTTGATGGGGAAAAATAAATCTACTTTTTTAGCTAGAATTTTCTGCACGTCTTTTCGTTGGGCAATGCACCCGGTGAGGACTATTTTTATTCGTGGATTATTTTTTCGCAGGTTGTGAATCGGCATTTTGCGAACTCCGCAACTATTAAAAATTACCAAATCAGCGTTTGTTTTTTCTTTAGTCGGCTTAAGGCCATGGGATTCTAAAAAAGAAGCCATTCTTTCTGAGTCAGAAAAATTCATCTGACAACCAAAAGTTTTAATAAAATATCTAAGCATATTAACATTTTAGCATATTAACAATTTAGCAAACTGATAGTCGTAGCACTTTTATTATTTACAATAATCGTAAGTATATATTAGCTTACTTTATTTTTCGGCAATAATCAATGTTTGTTTTTAATCATAGTTGTTTTGGGGTTAGTTTTGTGCTAAAATATGTTCATAACTAGTAGAATAATAAAAATAAAAAATATGATAAAAGTAGCGATAAATGGTTTCGGTAGAATCGGACGCCCTTCCTTTAAAATAATTTTTGAAAGAGAAGATATGGAGGTAGTGGCAATAAATGATTTAGCAGATGCGGAAAATTTGGCTTATCTTTTAAAATATGATAGCGCCTATGGAGTTTATGGCAGAGAGGTTAAATCGGCAGAAGGAAAAATAATTGTAGATGGAAAAGAAATTCCAGTTTTTGCCGAGAAAGATCCCAATAATCTTCCTTGGAAAGAGCTGGAGGTAGATGTTGTGCTTGAATGTACAGGTATTTTTATTACTAGAGAAGGCGCAACTGGGCACATTAGTGCTGGTGCAAAAAAAGTAGTTATCTCCGCGCCAGCCAAAGATGAGAGTATCAAGACTTTTGTGATGGGTGTAAATGAAAAAGAAATAACTAACGAGGACGATATTATTTCCAATGCGTCTTGCACTACAAATTGTTTGGCTCCAGTGATGAAAGTTTTGAATGATGAATTTGGAGTAGAAAAAGCCATGATGACAACGGTGCATAGCTACACTTCGACTCAAACTATAATTGATGTAGCTACCGGTAAAGACAAACGACGAGGAAGAGCTTCTGGTCAAAGTGTTATCCCAACAACTACTGGAGCAGCGATCGCTACAACTCTCGTAATTCCAAGTTTAAAAGATAATTTTGACGGAATGGCTTTCCGAATTCCTACAATTGTTGGATCAGCTTGTGATTTGACAGCTATTTTGAAAAAAGATGTGACGGAGAATGATATTAATGATGCCCTTGCTCGATATTGCAAGTTACGGATGAGGCTTTGGTTTCCCATGATATTGTAGGAAATTATCATTCAGCTATTGTTCAAAAGGAGCTAACCAAAGTAGTTGGTGGAAATTTTGTTAAAGTTATTGCTTGGTATGATAATGAATGGGGCTATTCTTGTCGCCTAGTAGACATGGCTAATTGTGTAGGAAAAATAAAATAAAAAATATGTTTGATATCATTATTAAAAACGGAGTAGTTATTGATGGAACTGGCGGTCCGATGCAGAAAGTAGATATTGGCATCAAAGAAGGTGCTATAGCTGAAATTGGAGATTTGCATAATGAAAAATCGGATAAATTAATTGACGCTACAGACAGGTATGTAACGCCTGGTTTTATTGATGTGAATAATCATTCAGATACACGCTGGAGGATATTTTCCGCTCCGAAATTGGAGAGCCTTATCCATCAAGGGATAACAACAATTATTGGCGGCAATTGCGGTTCGTCATTGGCGCCTTTACATAATCCAGAGATGATAAAGTCCATCAGAAAATGGTTTGATATAAATAATATCAATATTAATTGGGTTACGGTAAAAGATTTTTTAAAAGAGGTTGAAAAAGCCAAATTGTCAGTTAATTTTGGAACGATGGTGGGGCATAGTACTTTGCGAAGAGGCGTGATTGGTGATGCGACAAGAGATTTGACGGAAGATGAATTGCGGGTAATGGAAGATATGGCCAAAAAGGCGATGAAAGATGGGGCTTTTGGTATTTCTACTGGGCTTATTTATTCGCATGCCAAGCTTGCTCCCAAAAGCGAGATCGAAAGATTAAATAAAGTTGTGGATAAATTTAATGGTGTGTATGCTACCCACATCAGGGATGAATCGGACAATATCTTGGAATCAATAACTGAAGCTATAGAAACAGCTACAAATTCCAATAAAAATTTACATATTTCCCATCTGAAAATAATGGGGGAGAAAAATTGGTGCCTCGTAGACAAAATTTTGGATAAAATAGCTGAGGCTAAGAATTCAGGTATTAACGTGAGCTTTGATGTATTCCCTTATACTGCCACTGGTTCAGTTTTGTATACTTTTCTACCAGAGTGGGCATCTAAAGGTGGTAGAAAAATGATGTTATCAAGATTAAAGGACGACAGCTTGAAGGAAAAAATAATAATAGAAATGAGAGCTGATAGCATTGATTACGCCAAAATAATCGTGGCTATGTATTCAATGGGAAAAACATTAACTCGGCGGATAATTGCGGATATTGCCCAATCTCAATGTAAAAGTCCGGAGGAAATAGTTATTGAATTGCTGATAGCTAGCGAGGGCAGAATTATAACGATAACAGATGCCTTGGATGAAGAAAATTTAGAAAAAATTATACAACATCCTTTAAGTGTGGTATCCTCTAATGGCTCTGGCTATGATTTGGAATACAAAAGCACTGGAGAGCTGGTCCATCCTAGGGATTTCGGATCATTTCCCAAGGTATTGGCTTATTATGTAAAGAAAAAAAGAATTCTAAGTTGGGAAAGGGCGATACAAAAGATGAGCGGAGCACCGGCTGAAAAGTTCGGAATTCATAAAAGAGGTATTATTAAAAAAGGCAATCGCGCTGATATTGTCGTTTTGGATCCGGAAACAATAAGCGATATGGCGACAATCAACAAACCTTACCAATATTCAATAGGCATAAATTATGTTTTAGTTAACGGCAAAATAGCCCTAGAAGAAGGCGTTTTTGTCGATGCAGAAAGCGGTGAAGTTATTCTAAAAAAGTAGAGCTGACTAATACCAAATAAACTAAATCTATTTCACAACGTTTGTCATCTTGAGCGGAATTGATCCGCCAGCTGGCGGAGAAATGAAGTCGACCGCGTGTCGCTATAGCTTTAGCGGTGGCGCAAAGATCTAGGATTAGATTCCTCGATTTCGTTCATCCTCTTTGGGGTCGGATTCACTTCACTCGGAATGACATAATAGAAGCAATTAAGTTAATCTGGTATAAAAAGCTAAG